>JAYRLF010000092.1:0-4135 GCA_041905385.1 Allosphingosinicella sp. | reverse complement strand
CGCATTCTTATGGTGGATGAAGATTCCGCCGACCTCTTCCCACAAATGGCGATGGCGGTCCTGATCGTCGACCAGCACGTCGCCTTCCTTGGCATGGTCGCGCTTGTCGCGCGCCATGGTGGTGATGATCTTCGTCCCGGGAAAATATTGCGCGGCCCAGCGGACCTTCTGGTCGGCCGCCCAATTGCCGCGCGGCAGGCCGGTCAGGATGATCGGGTGGAGATGCTTCACCGCGTCGAACAGCTCCATCGCATCGTCCTTGAGCGGCAGGCCGAAATAGAAATCGGGAGCCGAGGCGAGCTTCGCCCAGAAGCGGCCGATGCCGTGACGCTTCTCGAAGGCGCGCGGGTGAAGGCCCAGCACGGCGGTCGCGCCCTTGTCGAAATCGGCGAGCACGCCGTCGCAATCGAGATAGAGCTGCCGCATCAGAAGCGCGCCGGTTTCAACCGGATCGGCATCGGCAGCGCGAATTCGGTCCAGCCCTGTTCGGCGATCACGTCATTGCTTTCCTTGGCGGCGCGCCCGTCCTCGAGCGACCAGGTGATGTGATAGGTGCTGCCGTCCGGCCGGTCGGTGATGCCGTCGATCGTCACCACCATCGCCTCGACGCCGCGGCCGTCGTCGGCGCGTCCGACGATCGCGCCTTCCGCCTCCTGCGGCAACGGCGTGTCCTTGGCGACCTTGCTCTGGAGCGTGACATGGTCGGCGACCAGATTGCGATAGCGGGGCGGGAATTGCTGGACGAGCTCGCGGCGCTGCGCCTCGTCGAGCTTCCAGCCGATCACGCTCTCGCCCTCGCGCGCCAGATCCGCCGCCTGCGATGCCGAAGGTGCCATGCGCCATCAACCGTCATGCGCCGGAGCCGTTCCGCGACCTTCGCGTTGGGCCGATGATGGAGACGGCCATGACCGGAAGAACGAGCAGCAACAGCGATCTGCCGCATCGCGACCGCGCCGATGTCGAGGAGATCGAGCGCGAGGCGGAAAAGGCCCGCAAGCGGCAGGAGTCGGTCCCGCCGCCGGGAACCGATCCCCTCCACGAGGGTCCGTAGCCGGCGCCGCTCAGGCGCCGACAAAGGCGGCCAGGCGCTCGCGCTCCTGCTCGGACATGAGCAGGCCGAGCTTGGTGCGCCGCCATAAGATGTCCTCGGCGGTGCGGGCGAATTCCTCGTCGATCAGGTAGCGGACCTCCGCCTCGTGCAGGCCTGCGCCGAAATGCCGTCCGAGAGCGTCGAGCGAGGCGGCGTCGCCGATCACCCGGTCGATCCGAGTCCCGTAGGCGCGCGCCATCCGCGACAGCAGGGGCGCGGGCATCCACGCCGCCAGCGCTTCGAGCCGGGCATTGAAGGCCGGGGTGATGTCGCCGCCGGGCAGCGGCGAGGTGCGGGTGAACTTCATGCCGCCGACACCGAGCCGGTCGAGCGCGTCGGAGGCGAGCGCCCGCGCCGTCGTCACCTTGCCTCCGAACACCGACAGCAGTTTCGGTCCCGGCGCCGGATCGAGCTCGAGATGATAATCGCGGGTCACGTTCTGCGCGTCGGCGGCGCCGTCGTCATAGAGGGCGCGGATCCCGGCATAGGACCAGATCAGGTCCCCGGGCACGATCTGACGCTCGAAATATCGGTCCGCGGCCTCACACAGATAGCGGATCTCTTCGTCCGAGATGGTCGCCGCCTCAGGCGTCTCGACGGCGACGTCCGTTGTCCCGATCAGATTGTGGTCGCCATAGGGGAGGGCGAAGACGATCCGCCGGTCCGGCTGCTGCATGATATAGGCATGGTCGCCTTCGTAGAGCCGCGGCACGCAGATATGGCTGCCGCGGACCAGCCGCACCCGGCTTTGGCCGGCAGCGCCGAGCCGCTGCCGCAGCTCGTCGGCCACCCAGGGTCCCGCCGCATTGACGATGGCGGTGGCCGCGACCGTTCGGCCACCCGAAAGCTCGGCGACCCAATGTTCGCCCTCGCGCCGCGCCGACAGCAATTCGGTCCGGGTCGCGATTTCGGCGCCCCGCGCCGCCGCGTCGACCGCATTGACCGCGACCAGCCGGGCATCGTCGACCCAGGCATCCCAATATTCGAGCAGGTGGAAGCCGCGCTTGAGCGGCGCCGCCGCCGGATCGCCGCGGCGCAATCCGCGCGACCGCCTCAGGCTCGAACGGCCGGCGAGCAGATCGTAGAGCAGGAGGCCGGCGCGGATCATCCACCAGGGCCGCCCGCCGGGCGGGTCGGGCAGCACGAAGCGCAGCGGCTGGACCAGATGCGGCGCGGTCCGCAGCATCACTTCGCGCTCGGCGAGCGACTCGCGCACCAGCCTGAACGCATAATGTTCGAGATATCGGAGGCCGCCGTGGATCAGCTTGGACGAGGCCGAGCTGGTGTGCGAGGCGAGGTCGTCCTTCTCGACCAGCAGCACCTTGAGCCCGCGGCCGGCAGCATCGCGCGCGACCGCCGCGCCGTTGATGCCGCCGCCGATGACGAGGAGATCGAACCGGTCCATGCGCCTTGATAGTTACGCGGCGGCAACGGCATAGTCGACATAAGCGATGTCCGAAAAGTGGGCCGGTTTTCGGATTCAACATCGCGCTCGGGAGGAAGGATGGCCGGAGAGCAGCTGCTCGTCATCGACGAGGGAACCACGAGCACCCGCGCGATGCTGTTCGCGCCCGACGGCGCCTGCCTCGGCACCGCCCAGCGCGACCTCGCCCAGCAATATCCGCAGCCCGGCTGGGTCGAGCATGATCCGGAGGAGATCTGGACCTCGACCCTCGCCTGCGCCCGGGAGATGGTGGCTGCGGCCGGCGGCGCCGACCGGATCGCCGCGATCGGAATCACCAACCAGCGCGAGACGGTGGTGTTCTGGAGCCGGACGACCGGCCGCCCGCTGGCGCCGGCGATCGTCTGGCAGGACCGGCGCACGGCGGACATCTGCGCCAGGCTGAAGGGGGAAAGCCGGGAAGCGGAGGTCCAGGCCAGGACTGGCCTTTTGCTCGATCCCTATTTCAGCGGCAGCAAGATCGGCTGGGCGCTGGCGAACTGGCCGGCCGTCGCCGAGGCCGGCGACGACCTTTGCATCGGCACGATCGAATCCTGGCTGGTCTTCCGCCTGACCGGCGGGCTCCACATCTCCGACGCCACCAATGCCTCGCGTACCGCGCTGATGGACATCGAGGCCGGCCGCTGGGACGGGAATTTGTGCGCCTTGTTCGGCGCGCCCGCCGGCGCGCTCCCTGAGATCGTCGATTGTGCCGGACTCTATGGCCGGACCGATCCGGCGCTGCTCGACGGCGCGATCCCGATCTGCGGCATGGCCGGCGACCAGCAGGCGGCGGCGATCGGTCAGGCCTGCCTTTCGCCCGGCGACACCAAGGCGACCTACGGCACCGGCGCCTTCGTCCTCACCCATACCGGTATCGAAAAGCGCGCGTCCCAGCATCGGCTGCTGTCGACCGTCGCCTGGCAGTTGGGTGGCGCGCGGACCTATGCACTGGAGGGGTCGGTGTTCGTCGCCGGCAGCCTGGTCAAGTGGCTGCGCGACGAGCTCGGCCTGATCGCGACCGCAGCCGAGACCGCCGCCATTGCCGCCTCTATTCCCGACAGCGGCGGCGTCACCCTGGTTCCCGCCCATTGCGGGCTCGGCGCGCCTTATTGGGCGCCCGCGGCCCGCGCCACGATCAGCGGCCTCACCTTCGGCAGCGGCCGCGCCGAGATCGTCCGCGCCGCATTGGAGGCGATGGCGCACCAGACCCACGATCTGATGACCGCCTTCGGCGCCGACGGCGCCCCATGGCGCGAGCTCCGCATCGACGGCGGCATGGCTGCGAACGACTGGCTCGCCCAGGACCTGGCCGACATGCTGGCGCTCGAGGTCGAGCGGCCGGCCTTCGTCGAGACCACGGCGCTGGGCGCGGCGATGCTGGCGGGCGTTGGGGCGGGCTTGTTCGACTCGCTGGAAGAGGCCGCGGTCATGCGCGGCGGCGTCGAAAGGTTCGCGCCGGCGATGGCGACGGAGACGCGTGACGCGCGGCTCTCCGGTTGGCGTGGCGCAGTCGAGTCGGTTCTGGCCGCTGCCAACTGAATCGTGTCCCGGCGAAGGCCGGGATCCAGCAGGACCTCTGAACTGGACCCCGGCCTTCGCCG
>JAYRLF010000091.1:0-12075 GCA_041905385.1 Allosphingosinicella sp. | reverse complement strand
GGTCGGCCACCCCGGAAAAGACCGCGGAGATGGCGACGAAGCGCATCCCGACGGCATCGGCGAGCAGCCGCGCGATCGTCGTCTTGCCGGTGCCGGGCGGACCCCAGAGGATCATCGAGGCGAGCTTGCCGGCCGCGACCATCCGGCCGATCGCGCCATCCTCGCCGGTCAGATGCTCCTGGCCGACCACTTCGTCGAGCTTGCGCGGCCGCAACCGGTCGGCGAGCGGCGCATTGGCGTCGGGCTCGGCCGGTGTCGTCGGCTCTGGTGGGGGATCGTTCGCGAAAAGGTCGGCCACCGCGGCCACCTAGCGCATTTACCGGCTGCGCGCACGCCTGCGCGGCTGGAGCGCTTGCGGCGTTGCGCCTATGCTGCGGTGATGGGGATCCGCGACGGCCGCTTCGATCTTGGCAACGGCCTGATGGTCGATGCCGGATTGACCGAGAAGGCGCTGCGCAAGGCCCGCGCGGACGCAATTCCCTTGGTCCGCAACGGCCCGTGGCGGTCCTGGCGGATGGGCGCGACCTTGGCGGGGCGCCAGATCGTCGCCGACGTCTATTTCCATCATGGCCGTCTCTGGCAGCTGCACCTCGCTTTGGCCGACGAACCGTGCGGCGAGGGCGAATGGCCGGACATGGACGCGCTCGGCGCCGCGCACGACACCCTGCTCGAGCGGCTGCTCGGACGGCCGCCTTATCGCTTCGGCTGGGGATCGATCGAATCCACCCGGGATCCGCGATCGTTCAGCGCCTTCATCATCGCGAGCTTCGGCCCCAGCCACTTCGGCTAGGACAGTCCATCACAGGCGCAGGCGCGCATAGGCAATGGTCGAATCCGGCGCATATTGCGGGCGGGCATGTTCGGGCCGCTGCTCCGCCAAGGCGGCGCCGGCCGGCGGCAGGCCCGTGCGCGTGCCGACGATCGTGAACTCGACCGGATCGGTCCCGCCGATCAGCAAATCGAGCGTGGCGCCGTCGCAGGCGCGGCCGACGCAGCGGAAGACGTAACGGTCCTCTGCGCCGGCGCGCCCGAAGACCCGCAGCTGACCCGGTGCTCCGGCCCGGCGCAGCGGCGCGTCGGCCGGGGCGATGAGGGCGACCTGCTCGGCGCCGTTTGCGGCCAGCCGCAGGCGGACCAGGCGGCCCTCGCCGGTCCGCTGCTCGCCGACGCGCGCAACCGTCGGGACGGGGATGTCGACGGCGGGGGCACCGGCGGTCCAGCGCCGCCTTGCGGTATAAGGGAGTTCGGTGCGCTGCCACTGGCCGGCCTCGGGCAGCCGCGCCCCGTCGCTGTTGATCGCCCAGCGGCCGGTCGCCGCATCGGCGTCCCAGGCATAGTCGATCGTGTAGAGCTGCTGCCGGTCGGCGCTGTAGGCCGGGGTCAGGCCCACGGCGAGCCAGGCGAGCAGCATCAGGTCGGCGGCGCCGGCCGCGGCGAAGACCGGGGCGATCCGGACGATGAGCGACTTCAGCTCGATCAGGACCGGCAGCAGGATCAAGGCGCCGATCGGCGCGAACATCCAGTGCGGCCCATTGCTCATCAGCTCCTCGAACAGGCCGAGCGCCGGGCCGAGGATCAGGAAAGCGATCAGGATGGCGATCCAGGCAGCGATCGGCTCGGCCTTGGGCCATCGGCGCGCCGCGGCCATGCCGACCGCCGCCGCCAGTGCCGGGGCGATGAACAGGATCGCGCCGCCGGGCGCGATCATGCTGATCGCGGCGCCGATCAAAGCGAAGAACAGCCACCAGGCCGCACGCAGCTGCCGCAGATCCGCCTCGCGCGTGATCAGCGCCATCGCGGCCAGCCCGGCCGCGATCGTCGATGCATAGACGGCGGTCGCGGTGACGACCGGATAGCCGCGCCAGTAGTCGCCGGCGCGGACCAGCCCGACCACGAGCTGGCCGAGCCACGCCAGCGCGCCGGCGCCGACGAAGGCGGTCACCACCCAGGCGAGCGGGCGCCCGAACGCGCGGCGCTCGAACGTCAGATAGAGCAGGAGAAGGGCGATCAGGGCGAGAGCGACCAGACCCGCCATGATCGGCGTCGCGACGAGCCAGCGGCCGATCAGATCGGTGTAGAGCGACGTTCCCGGCTGCGCCGTCGTCGCTTCGGTCGCGCCGATTGCCCGGGTCAGGGCGAGCACCTGGTCGCCCATATGCTGCAGGCTGCGGCGGTCGAGCGCGGCGAGATCGTCGCCCGGACTGTGATAACGCGTCTCATTGCCGATGATGGCGAAGTTCAGGATCGTCCAGGGCCGGTCGGTGAAGACGGCGACGTCGGTCGAATTGGGAATCAGGCCGTAAAGGTCGGTGGTCAGCGAATTGGCGACCGGACGGGCGACCGCTCCTTGGTAGCGCGCGATCGCGGCCCGGTTCGGCCGGCTGGTCTCGAACATGATCGCGGGACCGGCGACGCCGCGCGCCTCGATGTTGATCGCCGTGTCGACCAGGCCGGCGACCGGATCGCGCTCGAGAAAAGCGCGGGCGCCGAGCAGGCCCATCTCCTCGCCTTCGTTGAACAGGAAGGTGATCGGGCGCCGCAGCTGGCGGGCGTCGAGCCGTGCCGCCGTCTCGAGCAGGGTGGCGACGCCGATCCCGGCATCGCCGGCGCCGGGGCCGGCGAAGGTGCCGTCATAATGGGCGGAGAGCAGCAAATGGCGACCGCTGCGAGGTCCGAGCGTCGCGACGAGGTTGCGGACCCGGGCGCAGGCGATGGCGCGGCTGCGCGCGAAATTGTTGCAGATGAAATCGTCGCTGATCCGCGGCTGCAGCCCGACCCGGCGCATCTCGGCGATCAGCCGGCCGCGCAGCACGTCGTTCCCGGCGCTGTCGACCGGATGCGCGCGCTGGTTGCCGAGTACCCGCTGGAGCCGTCCCATCGCCCGATTGCCGTCGAAACCGTCCGCGACCGGAGTCGTCGGCGGGGCGGGCAAAGCGATCAGCCAGGACTTCGCCGCCATCGCCGCGAGCAGCAGCAGGATCGCGATGGTCAGCGTCGCTCCGGCCCTGATCATGCAACCCTCCTCGCCCGCCGGACTGTTCCAGCCGACGGCGAATGGGTCAAGATTCACTCCGAAGGCCGGAACGGGGAGTGGCTTTTTGCTAAACCATGCCCATCTATCTTTCGTCGCGCATTTCATATCGCGTCGGAGGCGGCGCTGGGATAGCACGCGCCCTGACGCATTTCGGAGAAAGATCATGGGTTATCGGGTCGTCGTCGTCGGAGCGACCGGCAATGTCGGGCGTGAGATGCTGAACATCCTCGGCGAGCGCCAATTCCCGATCGACGAGATCGCCGCGGTAGCGAGCCCGCGCTCGACCGGCGACGTGATCGAGTTTGGCGACACCGGCCAGGAGCTCCGCGTCAGGAATATCGAGCATTTCGACTTCGCCGGCTGGGACATGGCGCTGTTCGCCGCCGGGTCGGCAGCCTCGAAAATTTATGCGCCGAAGGCGGCCGAGGCCGGCTGCACCGTGATCGACAACAGCTCGCTGTTCCGGATGGATCCGGACATCCCGCTGATCGTGCCGGAGGTGAATCCCGAGGCGATCGACCAATATCGGCGCAAGAACATCATCGCCAATCCGAACTGCTCGACCGCGCAGATGGTGGTGGCGCTGAAGCCGCTCCACGACGCCGCCCGGATCAAACGCGTCGTCGTCGCGACCTATCAATCGGTCTCCGGCGCCGGCAAGGCGGGGATGGACGAATTGTTCGAGCAGAGCCGCAACATCTTCGTCGGCGACGCCAACCAGCCGGCGAAGTTCACCAAGCAGATCGCCTTCAACGTCATCCCGCACATCGATTCCTTCCTCGACGACGGCTCGACCAAGGAGGAATGGAAGATGGTGGTCGAGACCAAGAAAATCCTCGATCCGAAGATCAAGGTGACCGCGACCTGCGTGCGCGTGCCGGTCTTCGTCGGCCATAGCGAGGCGATCAACATCGAGTTCGAGGACGAGATCTCGGCCGAGCAGGCGCAAGCGATCCTGCGCGAGGCGCCGGGCGTGCTGCTGGTCGATAAGCGCGAGGATGGCGGCTATGTGACGCCGGTCGAATGCGTTGGCGAATATGCGACCTATGTCAGCCGGGTGCGCGAGGATCCGACCGTCGACAACGGTCTCAGCCTGTGGTGCGTGTCCGACAATCTCCGCAAGGGCGCGGCGCTGAACGCCGTCCAGATCGCCGAGCTGCTCGGGCGGCGGCATCTGAAGAAGGCCGCGTGAGCCTCTGCCTCGCGCCAGTGGGCAGCGAGGCCGATCCCGACGCGCTGGCCAACCGGCTGGCGCCGGCATTCGGCGGCGATCCCGGGCCGGCGCGGGACTTGCTGATCCAGACGTTCGACCTGCTCACCCGCGATCCTCGGCCGGCGCCGTGGGGCGCCTATCTCGCTTCGGCCCGGGAAGACGTCGTCGGCACATGCGCCTTCAAGTCCGCCCCCGACAAAGCGGGCGTCGTCGAGATCGCCTATATGACATTTCCTGCCTTTGAAGGACGCGGCCATGCCGGCGCGATGGCCGGAGCGTTGGTCGAGATTGCGCGATCGGCGGGGGCCGCCCTGGTGATCGCGCATACTTTGCCGAAGGAGAATGCGTCGACCCGGGCGCTGCGGCGCAACGGTTTCGCCTTTGCGGGCGAGACGATCGATCCGGAGGACGGGCTGGTCTGGCGCTGGGAGCTGTCCCCCTAAAAACGAACCTTGGCGTTCAGCTCGCCGACCGCCTCGGCATATTCCCGACCCAGCCGCGCGATATAGTCCGCCGCCGGCAGCACTGCGTTGATCGGCGAGATGCCCTGGCCCGATCCCCAGATGTCGCGCCAGGCCTTGGCCTTGGAACCGTCGCCGGTTCCGAAATCCATCGTCTTGATATCGCCCTCGGGCAAATTGTTCGGATCGAGGCCGGCTCGCTCGATCGACGCTCTCAGATAATTGCCGTGCACGCCGGTGAAGAGGCTCGAATAGACGATGTCGTCGGCCCGCCCGTCGCAAATGCCCTGCTTATATTCCGGCATCGCATTGGCCTCTTCGGTCGCGATGAAGGCGGAGCCGATATAAGCGAGGTCGGCGCCCATTGCCTGGGCAGCGAGGATCGAGCGGCCGCTGCCGATCGCGCCGGACAGGATCAGCGGCCCGTCGAACCACTCGCGTATCTCCTGGATCAACGCCAGCGGCGATAGCCGTCCGGCATGGCCGCCGGCGCCCGCCGCGACCGCGATGATGCCGTCGGCGCCCTTCTCGATCGCCTTGTGGGCGAAGCGATCGTTGATGATGTCGTGCAGCGTGATGCCGCCCCAGCTGTGGACGCCGTCATTGACCTCGACCAGCGCACCCAATGAGGTGATCACGATCGGCACCTTCCACTTGGCGCAGGTCGCCATGTCCTCCTGCAGTCGCAGGTTGGAGCGGTGGACGATCTGGTTGACCGCGAACGGCGCCGCCGGCCGGTCCGGATTGTCGCGATCCCAGGCAGCCAGCTCCTCGGTGATCCGGTGCAGCCATTCGTCGAGCAAGGATTGGGGTCGCGCGTTCAGCGCCGGGAAGGAGCCGACGATGCCCGCCTTGCACTGGGCGATCACCAGGTCCGGATTGGAGACGATGAACAAGGGCGCGCCGATCACCGGCAGGCGAAGGCGGTCGAAGAGGGGCGGCAGGCTCATGATGCGTGCGTAACGGTCCAGTGGCGAAAGGCAACGGTGGGATGACGTCGGCCGCATCAGGTCCTAGGGGAATCCGGGCTGCGCGCGAACGCGCCCTCATTCTTGCGGCCTGAAGGAGGAACGCCGATGCGCTACCGAAAACTTGGCGCCAGCGATCTGGAAGTCTCTGAGATCGCGCTCGGATCCTGGCTGACCTATGGCGTCGGCGTCGAGGCGGACGCCGCTCGCGCCTGCCTCGACAAGGCGTTCGAGCTCGGCATCAACTTTATCGACACCGCCAACATCTACGGCCGCGGCGCCGCCGAGACGTTCCTCGGCGAGGCGCTGGCGGGCCGTCCACGCGACTCCTACATCCTCGCCACCAAATTGTACTTCCCGATGACGTCGAGCGACTACGGCCTGTCGCGGGCCCAGGTGGATAAGCAGCTCGACGCCTCGCTGAAGCGGCTTCGAACCGACCATGTCGATCTCTACCAATGCCATCGCTACGACGACGAGACGCCGCTCGAGGAGACGATGGAGGCGCTGACCCGCGCCGTCGAGAGCGGCAAGGCGCGCTATATCGGATTCTCCGAATGGCCGGCCGACCGGATCGAGGCGGCGTTTGCATTGCCAAACGTCGCTCGCTTCGTCTCGAGCCAGCCGCAATATTCGCTGCTCTGGCGCTATCCCGAAGAGGCGGTGATTCCGCTGTGCCGCGACAACGGCATCTCGCAGATCGTCTGGTCGCCGCTCGCGCAGGGCGTGCTGAGCGGCAAATATCGTCCCGGCGCGCCGCCGCCGGCCGGCAGCCGCGCCACCAGCGACGAGATGAGCGGCTTCATCGATCGCTGGCTACAGCCTTCGGTGCTGGAGGCGGTCGAGCAGTTGAAGCCGATCGCGGCCGAGGCCGGCCTGAGCCTCGCCCAGTTCGCCCTCGCCTGGGTGCTGCGCGAGCCGAACGTCGCTGCCGCGATCATCGGCGCGTCACGGCCAGGCCAAGTCGAGGAAAATGCGGCGGCATCGGGCGTGGTGGTCGACCCGGCCCTGTTCGCACAGGCCGAGCGGATCGCGGCCTCGATCTGATCATTGCTCGGGAGGCGCGGCGTCCCGCTTGAGCCGCAGCGCGGTCCGGTCGAACTTGTCCTCGCGGCGCTTGCCGAACAACAGGTTGCGCTCCATCCGGACCCGAACGGCATCGTAATAGGAGACCAGGAAATCGCGGTCGAACCCGTCATGGGGGTAGCCGATCTTGGCGCGGATCGTGGCCGCGACGGTTCCAATCGCCTCGTAATTGTCGTCGCGCAGCACCTGCTCGAGCGTCTGCAGCTCGTAAATTCCATAGACGTCGAGCTGGGCCTCGGTGAACGTGTAGCCGACCGGCTTGGTCTCGCTGCTCAGCGAGTCGACGCTGAGCTTGCGCTTCGGGACCATCACCACCCAGGTGCCGGCGAGGAGGTCGCCGACCCGCAGACGATCCTTGTTGAAGAAGGGGAAGAGTAGGAAGATGCCGGTCCAGACGATGCCGGCGAGCGCCGTCCAGCCGCCGCCGGCAGCGCCCGAGAAGAGGAAGGTGAGCGGCAGGAAGAATTCGATTTCGCGGATCATGTTGCGGGCGATGACGCGGTCCGCGGTCAGCCGCTCTCCGCTGCGGGCGACGACCCGCAATCCGGTCGCGCGCTTGCCATAAGTCGCCGCGCGCGGCCCCATTTCCATCAGCGCGAAATAGAAGTTCCGAAGCAGGAAGAAGCCGAGCAGCCAGACGATCCCCGCGACCTCGATGCCGCTATTGCCGGCGGCCGAGCCCATTGCCCCGGCCCCGATCAGGCACAGGATGGTGAGCACGATCAGCGCGACCGCCATGATGATCAGGTCGAGGGTGAAGGCGGCGGCGCGCTGGCCGACCGAGGCGAGGCTGAGCTGGAGGTCGACGCCTTCTGGCGTGATCAGGGTGCGCCTCTGCCCCGGCTCCAGCGCACGCCGGTTGATCGCGGCCATTTCAGGCATTGGGCTTCCCGCGCGGCACGTAGAAATAAGCAAGCCAGAGCAGCAGCATCAACGCGCCGATCAGGTAGCGTGCGGCGTCGAGCGTGATCAGCTGGCGACCGAAGCCTTCGAGCAGGCCGGCGACGAGCAACATCACGACCACGCCGCCCATCACCAGAGCCGAGGTCCGTCCGGCCTTCGCCGCCGCATCGAGCCGTCCGGATTCACCGGGGAACACCACCGCCCAGCCGATTTTGAGCCCGGCCGCGCCGGCGAGGATGATCGCGAAGAATTCGGTCGAGCCGTGGATAATCAGCCAGCCGCCCAGCTCGAAGCCGAGCCCGCGCGAGACGAACAGCGCCAGGAAGGCGCCGAGCATCGCGCCATTGTAGATGAGCAGCATCACCGTCGGCACGCCGAAGGCGAACCCCAGGGTGAAGCAGAGCACCGACACCTGGCTGTTATGGGTGAAGAGATAGGTGGCGAAGAAGCCGAGCCCCTGCGCGCCTTGCTGATGATAGAGCGTCTGGCGCAGCGATTCGGGCGAGGCGGTGAAGTCACGGCCGCCGGCAAGGTCGCTCGGCACGAAGCTGCCGAACCAGCTCGGCTGGGCCGAGACCAGCAGATAGCCGGCGAGCACCCCCACGAAGGTCAGGAAGACGGAGACCAGGGTCTCGCGACCGACCGCGCGCACCGCCGCCGGCCAGTCGTGTGCGAAGAAGGCCCCGAGGCGCTTTCCGGGAGAGGTGCGGACCCCGTAGACGAAGAAATAGGCGCGCGCGCACAGCCCCTCGAGATAGGTGACCAGCTCGAGATCGAGCGACGTCTCGCGCGCCACCGACAGGGATGAAAGCGCGCCGCGATAGAGGACCGGCAAAGCGAGCAGATCCTCGTCAGGCAATTTGCGCAGCGAGCCTTTCTCGGCGCGCACCACGATATCCTCGAGCCGGCGCCACTCCGCCTCGCGCGCGGCGCGGAAGCGGCGGGTGTCGGCGGGGAGGGCAGGGGCGGCAGTGCTCATTGGGCACATCTCTTGGCAGCATGCCACTGGTGTTCCCCTCCCTGAGTACAGGGAGGGGCTAGGGGTGGGTCGGTCTCCAATGGCGACGCGCAAGCGGGGACGCACCCACCCCCCGGCCCCCTCCCTGCGTGTAGGGAGGGGGAGGTTCGCACGCGAATGTGGCCCAAGCTCTTCACAACAGACTCCGCCGCTTCATGTCGAGATAGGCATTGACCAGCGCCGGCCCCGCTTCGTCGCGCTTCGCCTCGAGCACATGGGCGCCGAGATGCCGCAGCCGGGTGAGCACCAGCAGCCGCTCGCGCAGCAAGGCTGCGGCAGTGACGGCGCGGCTGATGTCCTCGGGCTCGACCGGCTCGGCGGCGGTGAAGCCCTCGAGCTCTTCGTCGCGTATCACGACGAACAGGACGAGGTGGCGGCGCAGCAGGGCGCCGACCGCCTCGAGCATCAGCTCGGCGCTGATCGTGTCGGCGAATTCGGTGAAGACCACGACCAGCGAGCGCCGGTTCAACGTCGTCATCAGCGTCGACAGGCCGAGCGTGTAATTGGTCTCGTTGGCGCTGTAATCGATGCTCGCCGCCACCCGCTGCAGCATGGTGAAGGCGCGCGGGCCGGAGATCGGCTTGGACGAGCTGCGTGGCCGCGAATCGAAGGCGAACAGGCCGACCCGGTCGCCTTCCTTGAGGGCGACGAAGGCGGTGAGCAACGCGGCGGAGACGGCACGGTCGACCTTGGGAATCCCGGCGACCGGCTCGCACATCGCCCGGCCGGAATCGACCGCCATCACGATATTGTTGTTGCGCTCGGTCCGATATTCCTTGGCGATCAGATGAGTGTGGCGTGCGGACTGCTTCCAGTCGATGGCGCGGCGATCCATGCCCTGGCGATAATCGGCCAGCGCCTCGAACTCGGCGCCTTCGCCGATCTGCATCTGCGCCATCAGACCGTGCATCGCATCGCGGTTGAGCAGCATCAGCCCTTTCTCGCGCACCGGGCGGATGTCGGGGGTGATGTAGACGTCCTGGCCGAGGCCGAGATGGCGCTGCTTCCAGACCAGCCGCAGCCGCCCGGTCCAGCGCACCCACAGGCTCTCGATCCGGCCGGTGCCGCGCCGCTCGGCCTGAAGCGGGAAGGCGCCGCCGGCCCCGTCAATCTCCGGCTCGCCCTCGGCGCGGTGGCCGAACGGCGCCGCGATCGGGCCGGAAATTCCGATCGCGAACTGAATGTTGTCGGGCGTTCCGTTGCGGAACCGCGCCCGCACGGTGACCGCGAACGTCTCGCCGACGCCAACCGCGGACGGCCCCTGGACATGGACGTCGCTGCTTTCGAGGTTCGGCGCCGTGAAGGCGTCGACCAGGCCGAGCGCGAGCAGCAGAGCCAGCAGAGCCAGGCCCGCCGTCCAGAAATTCGGGAGGAGCAGGCCGATCACCAGCGCGATCGGGGCGATCGCGGCGGCGAGCAGGATGCAGAGGCGGGTCGGGTAGATCATACGTGCGCCTGCACTCCTGTGCAGCAGCGGCGATCAAGGCCGCTTGTTTCACGCGAAGACGCGAAGACGCGAAGCGGGCATCGCCCTTTGGCGGCTTCAGCCGTCTTTGGTTCCAAGCGCATCAGAAAAGGCGCTACGCGCCCATCCGGCACGGGCTCTTCGCGCCTTCGCGTCTTCGCGTGAACAGAAACGGACGGCCGAGCCCGCCACCACGCCCGAGAATAGCCAACCCCGTTCACCGCGGCGCCTCGACCTCGCCGATCAGCCGTTCGATCACGCTTTCGACCGGCCGGCCCTCGATCTCCGCGGCCGCCGACAGGATCAGGCGGTGGCGCAGCACCGGCGGCGCGAGCGCCTTGACGTCGTCGGGGATGACATAGTCGCGGCCGTCGAGCGCCGCCCGCGCCCGCGCCGCGCCGGCCAGCATCGCCGCCGCGCGGGGACTTGCGCCGCCCTCCAGGTCCGGCGCCACGCGGGTCGCGCGGACCAAAGCGACGACATAATCCGTCACCTGTCCGACCATCGGCACGGCCTGGACCGCGGCGAGCGCCTCGCCGAGCCGGCCGGCGCCGATCTTCTGCTGGATCCCCCATTCCTCGGCCCGCGGCGCGCCGAAGCGGGCGCCGTGCTGGGCGACGATCTTCGTCTCCTCCTCAACGGAGGGGTAGCCCATCTTGTGCTTGAACAGGAACCGGTCGAGCTGCGCCTCGGGCAGCGGATAGACGCCCTGCTGCTCGATCGGATTCTGGGTCGCGATCACCATGAAATGCGGCGGCAGCCTGTGGGTCTCGCCGTCGATCGTCACCGACCTCTCCTGCATCGCCTCGAGCAGGGCCGCCTGGGTCTTGGGCGGGGTGCGGTTGATCTCGTCGGCGAGCAGCAGCTCGCAGAAGATCGGCCCCCGGGTCAGGGTGAACTGGCTGGTCTGGAAGTTGAACAGGTTCGAGCCGAGGATGTCGCCCGGCATCAGGTCCGGCGTGAACTGGACCCGACCGAAATCGAGCCCGAGCACCCGCGCGAAGCATTGCGCCAGGAACGTCTTGGCGGTGCCCGGCGGGCCTTCGAGCAATATGTGGCCCTGGCTGAACAAGGCGATCAGCATCAGCTCGACGGCATCGTCCTGGCCGACGATCGCACGCCTGACCTCGAGCCGGATTTCCTCGGCGAGCGCCTTCACATCGGTGACGTTCACTTCATGATATCCTTCTTCCATTGGAACAGGGCCCGGGCGGCCGCCATCAGGCTGTGGCGCCCCTGGGCATGGTCGAGCTGCGCGGCGAGCGCGCTGAAATTCGGGCCGTCGCCGCGGCCGAGCGTGTCGAGGTAGGCGTCGAGCGCCTCGCCCTGCAGCCAGGTCGGCGCGCTCGCGCCGCGAGCCGCCTCGTTGCGCACGACGTCGGCATAGGCCGTGCCGAGATTGGATTCTCGGCCGGCGAGGCGGATCAGGCCGGCGCTGTTCTCGACCAAGGCGGCCTTGCCGAAGGCGATGCTGCGCTCCTCGCGCCGCACCGGCCCGAAGCGGAAGGCGCCGTGCAGCCCGGCGAGAAGCGCGGCGATGAACAGCGCCAGGGTCAGCACCAGGAAGGGTGGCTCGAACGCCAGCCGCAGCGCATTGGGCGCGCTGCCGGCCGCCAGGCCCGTGAGGGTCAGGTCGAACTGGACGACGCCGGAATCATTGGTGTCGAGGGCCGCGATCAGGTCCATGGCGGCGCGGGCATTGTCGAGGCTGCGCAGGCCGTGATTGTTCAGCAGGTCCGGGTCGGCGAGGATGAAATGCGGCTCGCCGGGATATTGCGCGATCAGCGCGCCGGCGCCGGGAATCGAAGCGGCCGGCACCAGCTCGCCGTCGCGGAACGACTGCACCGCATTCGGCACGGGAAGGCGCACGCCGGACAGCTGGTCCGCGCCGTCGGCGAAGCGCCGCGCCATGTTGCGCGAACGCTCG
>JAYRLF010000531.1:0-2229 GCA_041905385.1 Allosphingosinicella sp. | reverse complement strand
CGCCAACGCCGAGGCAAGCGCGATTCCCGGTGCGAGCGTCCCGACGTCGCGGGAGGCCTGCGCAACCCAGCGCTGAAAGAAACTTGCCGTGATCGGCTGACCCATGGAAGCGTCTTCTAGCAGCGCCGGGTCAAGATGGAAGGTTTAACCCCTCGCCTCGGCGCAAAAGAAAGGCCCGCCGGAGCAGGCCATTCTGTCAGCGCCTTTGCGGAAGACCTAGCTCAGATAGGTGCCGAAGAAGATCAGACCCCCGATCCAGCCGGTCGCGAACAGCTTGAGGTCCTCCAGCCATTTGGCCGGCTCGGCCGCGCCGAACGGCTGGACGGCCTCGATCGGGAGGGCGGCGGCGCGCCGGCCGACGCGGCGGACGATCAGGGGAGAGAGACGGCTCATCACCCCATATTAAGGTTTTGTTTACCAGAAAGTTCAATCGGCTTTGTTCGGCCTCAGTCCCGACTTGGGACAAAGTCAGCGCGGCGGCGTCGGCGACGGCATCGGCAGCACCAGCTCCCGGGTCGTCACGCGGCGACCGCTGAAGAAGTCGATCAGGATCGGCGCGACGTCGGGATGGGCCTCGAACAGGTCGTGGCCACCGTTGCGGAAGCGCACCCGATGGACGTTGCGCAAGCCGGCGGTCGCGGCCGCCTGCTCCTCGAGCGGCGTGCGCACGTCGAGATCGCCCTCGAAGATCAGCACGGGCCCGCGCCAGGCGATCTCGCGGCGGAAGCCGTCGCCAAGGTCGAGCCCGGGCACGGCGCCGCGCAATTGCGGCATCGGGAAATTGACCGCCATGCCGGCGAGCGATGACCGCGCCTGGCTCCTGATTAGATCGAGGCGGGCCGGGTCGATGCCGGACGCGACGTCCATCAACTCGCCCATCCCCATCGTCACCGGCGCGCGGTAGAAGAAATTCCAGAGCGGCTGGGCGAGCGCGCCATTCTGGCCGGCGTCGAGCGCGGCATAGCCGCCGGCGAGCTGGCCATAGCCGTCCGGATTCTTGGCGATAAAGCCGGCTATCATCCGGATCGCGAAGGAATCGGCGCGGAAGCTCCGGCCGTCGGCCGGCGCGAAGGTCTGGGGCTCCGCGTCGAAGCGCGCATGGACGCGGCGCATCCGATCGACGAGGCCGCCGCCGAGCACCGCGTCGATCCGTCCGAAGGCGGCATCGACATGGGCCGGCAGCTTGACGGTCTGCGCCAGGCCTTCGACCGAAGCGAGCGCGACCCGGTCGATCGCGGCCGGATGGCGGCGCATCGCGGCAAAGGCGAGATGGGTGCCGTAGGAAATGCCCCAGAGATGGATGCGCCGCGCCCCGAGCGCACGGCGCAGATCGTCGAGATCGTCGGCGCTCTGTTCGGTGGTGTAGCCGTTGACCGCGACACCGGCCGCCCGCCAGCGGCCGACGCAATCGCGCAGCGTCTCGCCATAATAAGCGGTCAAGCTCGCTTCGCTCAGCACCTGTGCCGGATCGAGCGGCCGGGGCGCCGTGCACGGCGGGATATGGTTCGAGAAGCCGGTGCCGCGCTGATCGAAGATGATGACGTCCCCGACCGCGCGCAGCGCGAGGAAGACCGGCTGGCGTGGCCCGCGCGCGGTGGCGACGCCCGAGCCGCCGGGCCCGCCGGCGAGATAGACGATCGGCGAGCCCGGGCTGGCGTTGGTCGAGCGCAGGCGGACGAAGCCGAGCTCGATCCGGCGCGAGGCCGGATCGTTGCGGTCCTCAGGCACCGAGAAGCGGCCGCGCTCGGCCGCGAGCGACGTGCCGTCACGCAAAGTGAAGGCATAAGGTTCCAGCTGCAGGGCCGGCTGGGCCGCGGCCGTGGCCGAGCCTACGAGTGCCATCATGATGGCCAGGGGGCCGAGCATCTTTCGCAACATCGAAGCGTCTCCCAATGGGTCCAACCCAGCTGCGGCTTTCACGCTTTCGCCGTAAATCGCCTCTCGGCGAACGCCAGTCCGGTTCGGTGAACGACCGGGACAGGCGGTGGCCCGCGACCTATAGTCGAAGGCATGAGACCGATCGCCCTCCTGCTCCTGGTCCTGATCCTGGCGGCCTCGCGGCCGATCGAGTCGGGACCGGCCCAGGTCTGCCGTGGTGGCCAGAACATCGACTGTCCGCAGGCGGCGCTCGAATGGACCGATCTCGACGAGCCGGCGACCATCGTCCGAACCGTCCGGGTCGATCCGGCCGCCTTGCCCTTGCCGCGCCCGCCGATGGTCTGGGTGATC
>JAYRLF010000530.1:0-2231 GCA_041905385.1 Allosphingosinicella sp. | reverse complement strand
GTGTTCGCCAGCGTCGGCTTCGCGGGCACGTTCCGGCTGTTCATCCTCTGGTCGGCCGGAGTCCTCGCCGCCTTCGCCGCCTGGCTGTTCACCCGCGACGTCGCCGACATCGCCAAGATCTACACGCTCACCAATTTCTCGACCTTCTTCATCTTCGCACTCTACTTCAACTGGGACGTCGAGCGCCGCGCCCGCAAGGTGTTCGCCGCGAACCTCGCGCTCGAGGCCGAGCGGGCGAAGACCGAGGCGTTGCTCTACAATGTGCTGCCGCAGGAGGTCGCGGCGCGGCTTCGCGCCGGCGAGGCGGTCGCCGACGCCTTTTCGGACGTCACCGTCGTCTTCGTCGACCTGGTCGGCTTTTCCGGCCTCGCCAAAAGGCTCTCGCCGGGTCATCTCGTCGAGACGCTCAACGCCTATTTCTCCGCCGCCGACCGTTGCGCCGCGCATCATGGGCTCGAGAAGGTCAAGACGATCGGCGACGCCTATCTCGCCGTCGCCGGCGGCATGGCCTCGCGCGGCGCCGATGCGCGTTCCGCCCTGGCCTTCGCGCGCGAGCTGGTCGGCGAGATCGAGGCGCTCGCCGCCGAGACCGGGCTGGCGCTCGAGGCGCGGATCGGCATCCACACCGGACCGGTCGTCGGCGGCGTGATCGGCAGCACCAGGCTCGCTTATGATTATTGGGGCGACACGATGAACATCGCCAGCCGGCTGCAGGGGGCCGCGCCGGCCAATGGCGTGGCGGTGTCCGAGGCCACCTATTTCCAGACCCGGACGCTGCAGGAATATGAGCCGGATTCGGCGGTGCTGAAGGGGATCGGCGAGACCAATATCTATCGGGCCGCCTTGGGCGGCGGTCGGGAATAGGAAAGGAGAGGGCGATGGCGCGTGTCACGGGCCTGGGCGGCATTTTCTACAAAGCGGCGGATCCGGACCGGACCCGCGCCTGGTATCAGGAGATGCTCGGCATCGGCGGCGAATGGGGCGCCAGCTTCCGCTGGTCCGACGATAGCGATCCCGACCCGTTCAGCCTGCTCAGTCCGTTCAAGCAGGCGAGCGACTATTTCGAGCCGTCCGCAGCGCCGTTCATGATCAACCTGCGCGTCGACGATCTCGACGGCATGATCGCGAGCCTCGAGGCGAAGGGCGTGGAGGTCCTGGACCGCCAGGACGAGGATTATGGCAATTTCGCCTGGATCCTCGATTGCGACGGCATCAAGATCGAGCTCTGGCAGCAGAAGGGCCCTGCGCCCGCCTGATCCCCGAGGCCGGAACCGGATCGCGCCGCGGGCGGTTCGATCCGGCGATGAAGGCGCTGCTGATCCAGAACAAGGATGCAGGCGACGGCGCGACCTCGCGCAAGGCGCTGATCGCGGCCATGTCCGATGCCGGCTGGAAGGTCGATCATCTGTCGCGCAGGAAGGCGGACGCCAAGGCGATCGCCTCGGCCAAGGCGGACCTGGTCGTCGTCGCGGGCGGCGACGGCAGCGTCGCCGAGATCATCAAGATCCTGCCCGATCGCTCGGTCCCGATCGCCGTCATCCCCACCGGCACGGCGAACGACATCGCCCTGTCGCTGGGCATCGACGGCGATCCGGGAGCGATCATCGCCGGCTGGGATCTGAAGCGGCGCAAGCGCCTGGACGTCGGCAACGCGCACGGCCCGTGGGGCTGCCGCACCTTTGCCGAAGGGATCGGCTTCGGCGCCTTCGCCGACTCGCTGCGGATCGCGCCCGACCTGGACGGCGCCGCCAAGCTGAAGGCGGGGCGAAGGGCGCTGCGCGCGGCGCTCGGCAAGGCCGGCGCGCTGCCGCTCGACATCGCGCTCGACGACGAGCCGCTCCCCGACGATCTGCTGCTGGTCGAGGTCATGAACATCCCGCTCACGGGCCCGCGGCTGCTGCTGGCGCCGCATGCCGAGCCCGGCGACGGCAAGGTGCATATCGCCTTCGTCCGCAGCTCCGGGCGGGAGGCGATGGAGAACTGGCTCGAGCGAGGCGACGGCGAAGCGCCGGTCGAGCGCTGCAGCGGCAGCGAAGCCGTGGTCCGCGGCGGCGGCGCGATGATGCGGATCGACGACGAGCATTGCTGGCTGGAGCCGGATTCGAAGGTGACGATCCGGCTCGAAGGCGAGCCGGTACAGTTGCTCGCACCCGCCGACGCGCCGGCCCTGGCCGGCTGAATCGGGAGAGAAACATGGACAGCGAACTTGCGGAACCGGTCCTGGACCAAAG
>JAYRLF010000090.1:0-12131 GCA_041905385.1 Allosphingosinicella sp. | reverse complement strand
GGTTGGGCGGTTTGCTGTGGCTTGGTTCTTTTTTGCGGCCCGCCGCCGGCCGGCCACCGCCCCCCCCGCCGCTTCGCGGTCGGCCGGAGATGGCCGCTGGGGGCGTCGAGCACCTTGGCCGGGCTGCCTGGCCCGGCCGGCGGCGAGTTTGGGGCTGCGCCGTCCCCCGGACGGCGCGATGGGGCCCCCAAACTCCTACCCAGCGGCCATCTCCGGCCGATCACGGCCACGCGGTGGTCGGGTTTGGACCCTTGACGCTTCATTCCGCCGGCTCCGGCGCCGGCTCTTGCGGGACGGGGCGTTTGCGCCGCCGCAGATGATCGCCGAGCCAGCGGCAGACGACGTAGAAGACCGGGGTGAATATCAGGCCGAACAGGGTCACGCCGAGCATGCCGAAGGCGACCGCCGTGCCCATCGCCTGGCGCATCTCCGCGCCGGGGCCGACCGCAATCACCAAGGGAATGACGCCGAAGATGAAGGCGAAGCTGGTCATCAGGATCGGCCGCAGGCGCGAGCGCGCGGCGTGGACCGCGGCGTCGAACGGATTCATCCCCTGATCGTCTTCGGCCTGGCGGGCGAATTCGACGATCAGGATCGCATTCTTCGCCGCCAGCGCGATCAGCACGATCAGGCCGACCTGGGTCAGGATGTTGTTGTCGAGGCCCCTTATGTTGATGCCGGTCATCGCCGCGAGCACGCACATCGGCACGATCAGGATCACCGCCAGCGGCAGGGTCAGCGATTCATATTGCGCCGCCAGCACCATGAACACGCACAGCACCGCGATCGCGAAGATGAGCGGGGCGGTATTGCCCGCCTGCTGCTGCTGATAGGCGAGGCCGGTCCACTCGAACTCGAAGCCGGGTGGCAGATTCTGGCCGGCAAGCTGCTCCATGGTCCGCAGGGATTCGCCGGAGGCGATGCCGGGCGGCGTCTGGCCCTGCAGCTCGGCGGCCGGATAATTGTTGTAGCGGGTGACCTGGACCGGTCCGCTCCCGTAGCGGAACGTCGCGACCGACGAGAGCGGGACCATTTCCCCCGACGCGGAGCGGACCTGGAGCCGGCCGACATCGGCGAGATCGTCGCGTGCCGCCGCCTCCGCCTGGGCGGTGACGCGGAAGGTGCGGCCGAACAGGTTGAAGTCGTTGACATAGGTGGAGCCGAGATAGGTGCCGAGCGCGGCATAGACCTGGGTCGGCTGGACGCCGAGCAGCTGGGCTCGATCCCTGTCGACCTCGGCCTCGATCCGCGGCGAGCCGGTATTGAAAAGGGAGAAGACCTGCGAGACGTCCGGATTCTGCTGCGCCGCGCCCATCATCGCGAAGGTCGCGCCCTGCAGGGCCTGATAGCCGGCGCCTTCGCGGTCCTGAATCATGAGCGCGAAGCCGCTGCCATTGCCGAGGCCGGGCACGGGCGGCGGCGACAGGAAGAAGACCATTGCGCCTTCCTCGGCGCCGGCAACCGCGCCGGTGATCGCCCCCGCCAGCTCGGCCGCGGATTCCCCGGCGCCGCGCCGCTCCTCATGGGGCTTCAGGCGGATAAACATGATGCCGCTGTTCGAGCCCGGGCTGAAGGTCGAGCCGTCGAGACCGGCGAAGGCGGCGGTCTCCATCACCATCGGATTTTGCGAGACGATGTTGCGAATCCGGCCGACCGCCGCGTCGGTCCGGTCGAGGCCGGCGCCGGGCGGGAGCTGGATGACGCCGATCAGGAAGCCCTGGTCCTGGTCCGGAATGAAGCCGGTCGGGGTCGCGTTGAGCCGCCAGACGGTGAGCCCGAGCAGGCCGGCGTAGATGACCAGCATCAGCGTCGAGCGGTGGACGAGCCGGGTCGTGGTGCGGCCGTAGCGGTCCGACAGCCAGTCGAAGCCGCGGTTGAACTTGTCGCCCGCGACACGCAGCGGTCGCATCCAGCGGCTGCCCGCCGCATCGGGGTCGGTGTGATGCGGCTTCAGCAGCACCGCGGCGAGCGCCGGCGACAGGGTCAGCGAGACGATGGTCGAGATGGCCGCCGCTGCGGCGATGGTGACCGCGAACTGGCGGTAGAAAATGCCGGGGATGCCGGAGATCAGGGCGGCCGGCACGAACACGGCGACCAGCACCAGTCCGATCGCGATCAGCGCGCCGGAAATCTCCTGCATCGTCTTGTGGGCGGCCTCGCGCGGACTCAGGCCTTCGCGAATATGTTTCTCGACTGCCTCGACTACGACGATCGCGGCGCCGACGACGATGCCGACCGCCAGCACCAACGCGAACAGCGACAGCGTGTTGATCGAGAAGCCGAGCGCGAGCTGGACCGCAAAGGTGCCGATCAGCGAGACCGGGATGGCGACGATCGGAATGATCGCCGCACGCCAGGTCTGCAGGAAGATGACGATGACGAGCACGACCAGGGCCACGGCCTCGAGCAGGGTGGTCTGCACCTCGTCGACCGAGGCCTGGACATATTCGGTCGGATTGTAGGGGATCGAATAGGCCATCCCGGGCGGGAAGTCGCGGGACGCCGCTTCGAGGTCGGCGATCACCCGGTCGGCAGTCTCGAGCGCGTTCGATCCCGGCAATTGCTGGATCGCAACGAACACCGCCGGGCGCGTGTTCGAGGTGCCGCGAATGCCATAATCCTGGGTGCCAATCTCGACCCGCGCGACGTCGCGCAGCCGAGTGAGAGCGCCCGTTTCCGCATCGGTCTTGAGGATGATGTCGGCGAAGGCCTGGGGATCGGCCAGCCGTCCCTGCACCTGGACCGGCAGCTCGAAAGCCGGGCCCCGGCCGCGGAACGGCGGCTGGCCGACCGAGCCGCCGGCGACCTGGACGTTCTGGCCGCGCAGCGCCGCGACGACCTCTTCGGCGGTAAGATCGCGCGCGGCGGCGCGATCGGGATCGATCCAGACCCGCATCGAATAATTGCCGCCGCCAAAGGCCTGAACCGCGCCGACGCCGGGGATTCGCAACAGCCGGTCGCGCAGCCGCGAATTGGCGTAATTGCCGACATAGTCGATATCGAGCGACGAGTCGGTCGTGGTCAGCGCCGCGACCATCAGGAAATCCGTCGCCTGCTTGGTGACGGTGACGCCGATCTGGCGCACCTGCTCGGGGAGCCGCGGCTCGGCCAGAGCAACCCGATTCTGGACCAGCACCTGGGCGGTGTCGATGTCGGTGCCGGGCTGGAAGGTGACCGTGATCTGGCTGAGGCCCTGGCCGGAGGTCGAGCGCATGTAGAGGATGCCCTCGACCCCGTTCACCTCCTGCTCGATCGGCGCCGCGATCGTCTCCGCCATGGTCTCGGCCGACGCGCCGGGGAAGGCGGCGACGACCACCACCGAAGGCGGCGCGATCTCGGGATATTGGGCGAGCGGCAGCGCCGGATAGGCGAAGGCGCCGATCAAGGTGATGAACAGCGCAATCACCGAAGCGAAGATCGGCCGCTCGATGAAGAAGCCGGAAATGTTCATTGTCGGGTCGGCGTGGCGGGGGTCGCGACCGACGCCGGGGCCGGCTGGGCCGGCGGCACGGCCGGCTCGACGTTGGCGGGCGTCTGGATCCGGCCGGGCCGGGGCTGCACCGGCTGGCCCGGCATCGCCCGCTGGATGCCGTCGATG
Source organism: Allosphingosinicella sp. (assembly GCA_041905385.1). Classification (GTDB taxonomy): domain Bacteria; phylum Pseudomonadota; class Alphaproteobacteria; order Sphingomonadales; family Sphingomonadaceae; genus Allosphingosinicella. The sequence continues at coordinate 8,533 of JAYRLF010000090.1, read as the reverse complement.
ACGATCCGCTCATTGGGCGCCAGGCCGCTGCGGATGACACGCAGGCCGCCGGCGAGTGGACCCAGCACGACCGGACGGACCGCGACCTTGTTCTCGCGGTCGACGACATAGACGACGCGCCGAACTGCGTCGGTCACGATCGCCGTGTCGGGGACCAGCATGGCGCGATAGGCCGGCGACGCGGCGAGCCGGAGGTGGCCCATCATGCCGGGACGGAGGAAGCCGTCGGGATTGGGGACCACCGCGCGCGCCGCGACCGTGCCGGCACGCTCGTCGATCGAGGCGTCGACGAAGTCGAGCCGGCCGGCATGGGCGTAGGTGGATTCGTCCTGCAGCCGGATCCGTACCTCGCTGCCGAGGCGGCCGCCATTTTCGCGCTGGTAGCGCAGCAGCAGCGCCTCGGAGCCATCGAAGGCGAAGTGAAGCGGCGAGGTCGACACGATCTCGGTCAGCACCGTCTGGTCGGCGGTGACGGCATTGCCGGGATCGACCCGGCGCTGCGAGACCCGACCCGAGATCGGCGCCGTCACCCGGGTGAAGCCGACGTCGAGGCTGCGCGCGCGGACATTGGCGCGGGCCGCGGCGACGTCGGCGTCGGCGGTGCGCAGGGCCGCGGTACGCTCCTCCACCTCTTCCGCGCTGGCGGCGCGCTGGGCGGCGAGGGCGCGCGAGCGCGCCAGCGCAGTGCGGGCATTGGCGGCCGTCGCCTGGGCGCGCGCAAGCTGGGCGCGGGCCTGGTCGAGCGCTGCCTGGGCGGGGCGCGCATCGATCGTGAACAGGAGGGCGCCCTGGCGGACATAATCGCCGTCGCGGAAATGGCTGGCGCGAAGATAGCCGGAGATGCGCGGCTTCACCTCGACCCGGTCGATCGATTCGAAGCGGCCGACATAATCGTCCCAATCGACCATATCGCGCACCAGCGGCGCGGCGACGGTGACCTGGGGCGGCGGCGGTGCCTCCTGCTTCTCCGCGCCGCCGCAGCCGGCCAGCAGCAGAGCCGCGAGGACGAGGATGGCATCCCGCAGCACCCTGGCGGAGGGAAAAGCACCGATCGGTACGACGCGCACTGGCACGACAGCTCCGTTTCAAAATGGCACCCAACGGGCCGCCAGCCACTAGTGGGCAGTGGGCTCAAGTCAATGGACCCGGTATTCGCCGCAGATGACGCGACCAAGACTATTACGGCCGACCGGTGCCTTTGGACCGCCCAACGGTGAAGAGCGATGCGGTGCACGCATCCACCACTCGGGTTGCGTCGTGCGGCTTGACGAACGCGCGGTCGAATTTTGCGCCCGGTCGCAGTGATCAGGTCATTACTTGCGCGAATCGGGCGCAGCCGTTCCTGCGAATCGCGGGCGGCTGTCGGTGCCGCTCAATTGTCGACCGAGACGCCCGAATCGACCGCCGCGACCAGGTCGCGTACCAAAATCCCCCGGTGCCGCCGCGCATCGCGGTCGAGCGGCAGCTGGTAGAGCACCCGCAGGAACGCCAGATCCCAATCGGTCATCGATCGTGCCGCGGCAGGATCATTTTCAAACATGCCCAGGATCGACGCCGTAGAGGTGAAGTCGTTCTGACGGATCTCGGCGAAACCGACCATCGCCACATATGCGGCGACGGCTTCGAGCGGCATCCGCATCTGGTTGACGTCGATGACGACGCTCGCCGAGACGAGCGCGCGGACGGCCTGCGTGCTGATCATGCTCGAATTATATTGGTAAAGGTTCGGCACATTGTCGGGGAGGACGGACCCGCCGCCGGAGGGCGACGAGACGGTACCGGTGCCGTCCATCGTCGGCATGCCAGCTGTCCACGAAGGCGAATTGGTGCTCTGGCGTGTGCCGTGGCGGCTGCGCGGCTGTGTCGAGTACCACCAGCGAATCGGCATGGCACTGTTGAGCAGGCGGGCGCGATCATCGCCTGTGACCTCCGACAAGCGCCGTGACGCGCGACGCTCGACGTCGCGGACGACCGAGTTGGCGTCGGTTGTGAAGATGACTGCGAAGTTGTTTTCGCAAGTGCCTCTGGCAATGGGGACGCCGGCAGCCCGGGCAATCCGTTCGATCCGCGCACGCACGATCCGGGCGTGGTCGTCGCTGACTCCGATCACATTCATGCAGACCGGATCGACCCAGCGCGCGACCGGCCGATCGCCGGCAGCGACGCCGGTGCCGCGTACGAAGGAAACCGCGCGCTCGCGGGCCTGTTCACGGGTCAGGCGCTCTCCCGTCACGACGATCGGCGCCTCCGGCGCACTGACGGGAGGACGCGGCTGGGACGACCAAGCGGCACTGCTAGCCATCGTGCCGGCTACGGCGCCGAACACCAACAATCGAATGGAATATCCACGCACCCCTGGCCGCATGACTGCCTCCGATTCCCCACTTACGTAAGCCATCGTCACGCGAATCGATCAGTTGCGCAATGACCTTGCTTGCGAATGGCGCGAATGACGGGTTTGAGAGCAATGCGATGCGCATCTTCCTCGACTTCGAAGCCTCGTCGCTCGGCCGGCACAGCTATCCGATCGAGGTCGCCTGGGTGTTTGAAGACGGCCGAAGCGAGTCCCATCTGATACGGCCGGCGCCCGGCTGGACCGACTGGGCGGTGGCCGCCGAGACGATCCACGGCATCAGCCGCGCGACCCTGGAGGCGGAGGGCAAGCCGGTCGCCGAGGTCGGAGGACGGATGATCGAGGTGCTGACCGGCCACCAACTCTATGCGAGCGCGCCGTCGTGGGACGGCAAGTGGCTGAGCGTGCTGCTGCGCGGCGCGGGCCTGCCGCGCCATGCCTTGCGGCTGTCCGACAGCGAGATCGCGCGGGCCGAGACGGCGGCCGAGCTTGTGGCGGCCAAGGTTCCGAGCGAGCTCCGGGCCGGGACCGTCGCCGAAATCTTGCGCAAGGTCGCGGAGTCGGTGGCGCGCCAGCCGATCGCGCATCGTGCGCTCGCCGACGCCGAGCAGGAATGGCGGGCCTGGATCGAAGTCAGGAAGCTGGCGGCCGAAGTCGACGCGATCAATTAGGCCGGAGCGAAAGCGGCGCGGCGATCGCGGAGGAAGTCGACGAAGGCGCGCAGCGGCGGCGGCACATGCCGTCGGCTCGGATAATAGAGTTTCGGCCCCGGAAAATCCGGCAACCAATCCTCGAGCAGGCTCACCAATCGTCCTTCGGCGAGATCGTCGGCCACATAGCCGTCGAACGCGGCCCACAGCCCGACCCCTTCGAGCACGGCACGACGCTTGAGGGCGATGTTGGTCGAGACCAGCCGCGGCGGCGGATCGACCCGGACGATCCGGCCGTCCTTCTCGAATTCGAGCGGGAACATCACGCCGCTGCGGAAGCGCGTGCGGATGAACGGCAGGCCGGGAAGGTCCTCCGGCCTGGTCGGGCGGCCGATCGCGTCGATCAGCGACGGGACGCCGACCAACCGGTAGTTCTGCCGGCCGCAGAGCGGCACGGCGATCATGTCCTGCGGCAGGTGCTCGTCCCAGCGCACGCCGGCATCGAACCCCTCGGCGACGATGTCGATCCGGCTCGATTCCGCGATGATTTCGAGCCGAACCTGCGGATAGAGCGCGAGAAAGGGCGCGACGAGCGGCGCCAGCACCAGCTCGACGGCGGGTTCGGGCGCGTTGATGCGAAGCGGGCCGGCGGGCGCGTCGGCGGTCGCATGGACCGATTCAACGGCAGCGCCGATTTCGGACAAGGCAGGCGCAAGCCGCTCGAGCAGCCGCCGACCCGCGTCGGTCGGCGAGACGCTTCGCGTGGTGCGATGGAGCAGTCGCGTGCCGAGCGCGGCCTCGAGATCGCGCACCGCCTGACTCAGGGTCGATGCGGAGACTCGCCGCAGCGCGGCAGCGCGCCGGAAGCTGCGTTCCCGCGCCACCGCCGCAAAGGCGTCGAGATCGGAAAGGTTCAGCGGCTCCATTGTGCGATTATCCGTACAGCCCGTTACGACATTGCCAGATTATCGCATGATCGGTGAGCCGGTAGAAGCGCGTTCCGAAGGAGAAGCACCATGAAGACACGCACTCTCGGCCGCACCGGCCCCACCGTTTCCGCGCTCGGCCTCGGCTGCATGGGGATGAGCGACCTCTACGGGCCGGCAGACCGACAGGCGGCGTTCGACACGATCGCGCGCGCCGCCGAGGCCGGTATCATCCTGCTCGACACAGGTGATTTCTACGGCATGGGTCATAACGAGATGCTGATCGGTGACGCCCTGCAGGGGCTCGACCGGGACTCGTTCCAGCTCAGCGTCAAGTTCGGCGCGCTGCGCGGCCCGGACGGCGCCTGGCTCGGCTATGCCGCGCGGCCGGCCGCGGTGAAATCGGCCTGCGCCTATAGCCTGCAGCGCCTGCGGACCGACCGGATCGACATCTACCGGCCGGCCCGGCTCGATCCCGACGTGCCGATCGAGGAGACGATCGGCGCGATCGCTGAGCTGGTCGAGGCCGGCTATGTCCGCCATATCGGCCTGTCCGAAGTCGGGCCCGAGACGATCCGCCGCGCGGCGTCGGTCCACCCGATCGCCGACCTCCAGATCGAATATTCGCTGATCTCACGCGGCATCGAGGAGGAGATCCTCGAGACGTGCCGCGAGCTCGGCATCGCGGTCACCGCTTATGGCGTGCTTTCGCGCGGACTGATCAGCGGCCATTTCACCGGCACCAAGGGGACGACGGACTTCCGCGCCCACTCGCCTCGTTTCCAGGGGGAAGCGCTCACGCACAATCTGGCATTGGTCGACCGGATGCGGGCCTTCGCGGAGGCGCGCGGGGTCAGCGTCGCCCAGATCGCGATCGCATGGGTGCTGGCGCAGGGGGAGGACATCGTGCCGCTGATCGGCGCGCGGCGTCCGGACCGGCTCGCGGAGGCGCTCGGCGCCCTGGAGATCGAGCTCGACGCCGAGGATCTGGCGGAGCTGGAAAGGATCGTCCCGCGCGACGCGGCGGCGGGCGAACGCTACGCGCCGGCGCAGATGGCGCTGCTCGATTCGGAGCGCGCCTGACCCGGGTTCGAAGCGGTCATTATTTGGCGAACAGGCCGCTCAGGTCCGCAAAGGCCTTGAACTCGAGCGCGTTGCCGGCCGGATCGAGGAAGAACATGGTCGACTGCTCGCCGGGCTCGCCCTTGAACCGGGTATAGGGCTCGATCACGAAGTCGACGCCGTGCGCCTTGAGCCGGTCGGCCAGCGCGTCCCATTCGGCCGGCGGCAGCACCACGCCGAAATGGGGCACCGGGACCTGGTGGCCGTCGACCGGATTGTCGCCGCCATGCTTCGCCCTGGCGTCGAGCCCGTCGATCTTGTGGGCGACGATCTGGTGGCCGAACAGGTTGAAGTCGATCCACTGGGCGTCGCTGCGCCCCTCAGGGCAGCCGAGCACGGTGCCGTAGAAATGGCGCGCGGCCTCGAGATCGTCGACCGGGAAGGCAATGTGGAAGGGGCTGAGGGCGGTCACCTTGGGTCTCCTTGCGAAGCGGCGATTCTAAAGCGCGGCGCGCCGAAGCCAAGAGCCGGGTCCCAACCGAATCGCCAGCGGACCATAGCCGGCGATTATGCCGGCACGCCGACCCGGCCTTCGGCGATCGTGCTGCGCAGGGTCTTCAGGAACGCGCCGACGACCTTCGGCAATGGCCGTTCGTCGAGCGTGACGCTGTGCAGCGCGAAGCCGAGCCGCGGCTCGGCGAAGCGGAAGGCGAGGGTGTCGCCGGCCCAGTGACGGGCAGTGAACTCGTCGACGACGGTGATGCCGCCGCCCAGCTTCGCCAACGCCGCGGCGATGAAGAAGGTCTGGACCGAGAGCGGCTCGTGCCAGGCGACGTCGAGCTTGCGCGCTGCCGCGACGAAGACGTCGCCGATCGGCCCGGTCGCGGTGACGCCGACCAGGTCGCGGCCGTCGAGCGCGGAGAGCGGCAGACGTGCATCGGACTGCTCAAATTCGCCCTTGCGGAACAGGATGACGAGCTCGCCGCTCGCGAGCGGCGCCAGCTTGAGCCGCGGATGCGGCGGCGGATCATAGGCGATGGCGACGTCGCATTCGCGTTCCTGGAGCGATCGGACGACCTCGTCATGATGCTGGGTGTGGACCTCGAAGGTCACATTGGGATGGCTCTGGCGAAAGCGCATGATCGCGCGCGGCACGATGTCGAGCGCGAGCGAGGGGACGATGGCGAGACGGATATGGCCGCCGCCCTGGCTCTTGAGATTCTTGGCGGTCTGCTGGAGCGAGGTCAGGCTGTCGAACACCTCGCGCGCCTCGCGGAACAAGGCGTGCGCCTCGTCGGTCGGCACGGTCCGGCCGCGAACGATGGTGAAGAGCTTGAAGCCCAGTTGGTCCTCGGCATGGTGCAGCATTTTGCTGACCGAGGGCTGCGAGACGTTGAGGGCGCGGGCGGCCGCGCTGATCGAGCCGTTGGTATAGACGGCGTGGAAAATCTCGATGTGCCGGAGGCGCATGGCCTGTCTGATCGGCGCGTCGCGGGCGGAAGAGGGCGGGCTGGTCATCGGCGTCGCGCCCGTCACTGCGCCGCGAGGCGTTCCCGGAAGAAGGCGAGGATGGCCGCTTCGGCAGCGGTCTTGGCGCGGGCATTGGCCTCGAGCCGCTGGCGCGAGCGCAGCGGCGTGTCGAAGCTATGCTCGGCGCCGTCATAGAAGACCGCCTCGATGTCGCCGCCACGGCGCCGGCTGCGGTCGACCAATGCGCGGCAGATATCGGGCGAGACCTCCTCGTCGCCGGTGCCCATGAACAGCCGCACCGGCGCATAAGGGCGGTAGCCCTGCCGTTCATAGGCGCGGTGGAGGCCGCAGCCCGGATAGAGCGACACTCCGGCGCGGAAGCCGTGGATGCTCATGTCGCCGACCTTGTCGTCGGCCATGGCGGCGAGCGTCGCGCTGCCGCCGTTCGACCAGCCCATCAGGCCGATCCGGCGCGGGTCGACGTCCGGGCGGGTGCGCAGGTAGCGCAACGCGCCATAGGCATGAAGCGGCCGCCGCGTGACCTCGTTGAGCGCCTCCGGACGCTCGCCATAAGTGCCGCGGCCGAAGCCCTGCGGAAAGCCGAGCGGGCCGAAATCGTCGACCATCAAGGCGGCGAAGCCGTTGCGCGCCCAGAAGATGCCCCAGGCGCGGTGGCGCGCCGACAAGGTGGTGGCGTCAAAGGTGCCGTTGGCGCGGGTCGAATAGGCGCCGGAGCGGCCGTGCAGCATCACCACCGCGGGCAGCCGCCCGCTCGCGCCGGCGGTCTTGAACAGATAGCCGCGGATCGTCGAGCTGCCGTCGGTACTGCGGAAGCTGACCGGCTCGACCGTCACCTGGCCGGGGTCCGGCGCTGCCGTTTCGGCCGGCGTCTCGTCGGTTTCGCTGTCATCCTGCGCCAAAGCGGGCGTGGCACCGATCAGCATCGCGGCAACGAAAGCGAGGGTTTTCATCGCCGGGTCCTTCTGCGCCGGCGCTCGGGCGGCGGCGCCGCGATCGTCACCGTTTCGGAACGGGCGACGCCGTCGCGGCGGCGGTCGGCGCCGCCGTCAAAGCCTTGCGGCGTGATCCAGACGCCGTGGAGGCCGCTATCCTCGCCGCTGCCGGGCACCACCTCGACGCCGCGCCACGCCAGAGCGAGCAGCAGGTCCTGCCCGAAGCGGGATGCCTCGCCGTTGAAGTTGGCGCCGCGCGCGACGAGGTTGGGCAGGTCGATCGCGGCCTGCATCGGCAGGTTCCAGTCGACCCGTCCGACTAGGGTCTTGGCGACATAGGCGGGAATCGCATTGCCGCCCGGCGAGCCGAGCGCGCCGGCGAGCGCCCGGTCGGCCGGCCGCAGCAGGATCAGCGGCGTCATCGACGAGCGCGGCCTCTTGCCGGCCGCGACCGCATTGGCGGCGACGGCGCGCGGATCGAGCGAGAAATCGGTCATCTGGTTGTTGAGGAAGAAGCCGTCGACCATCCGGCCGGTGCCGAAATAGGATTCGACCGTGGTCGTCATCGACACCGCATTGCCGGCGGCGTCGACGATCACGAAATGCGACGTGCCGGCCGGCTCCATCGTCCGGTCGGCGGCCGCGGTCGGTGCCTGCGCCGGCGTCCCCGGGGTCGGTGTCGGACCGGCGCGCTCGCCGATCAGCCGAGCGCGGCCCGCGACATAATCGGCGGCCAGCAGCCCTTCGACCGGCACCGCCATGAAGGCCGGGTCGCCGAGATAATGGTCGCGGTCGGCATACATGATCCGGCTCGCCTCGGCGAACAGGATCCAGGCGTGGGCGTCCTGCGGGTTGCGCCGGGCGATGTCGGTCCGCTCCAGCAAGGCGAGCAGCTGGAGCAGGCCGACCCCGCTCGCCGGCGGCGGCGGCGCGCAGACCAGCAGCACCCGCCAGGTCCGGCAGATCGGCTCGCGCCGGATCGGCCGGTAAGCGGCGAGATCCTCGAGCGTCATCGTCCCGCCGAGCGGCGCGGCGCGGGTGCGTTCGACGATGCGCTGGGCAGTGGCGCCGCGGTAGAAGGCCGGGATCCCCTCGCTGCCGAGCCGGCGCAGGAAGGCG
>JAYRLF010000529.1:1794-2234 GCA_041905385.1 Allosphingosinicella sp. | reverse complement strand
CGAGCGCACCGGCGCTCGCGCCCTGGCCATCGGCGCCGAGGCCGCTGATCCGGTTGCCGCCGATCTCGATCCCGCGCGGCGTGGCGAGGCTGAAGCCGTCGGCCTCGGCGGTGCAGGCATCGCCGGGCGCGACGAGATTGCCGTCGGTATCGAAGACCTGGAGCGAGATCGGGTTGCCGGCCGCCGCATCGGTGAGCAGATCCGCGACCCCGAGATCGAGCGGCGGAAGCACGGTGCCGACGATCGGGATGATCGCGACCACGTCGAGAATGTCGTTGACCCGTTCCTCCACCGGCGTGGCGATGCCCGTGACCACCGGTGTCATGATCTGGGTGACAGCCGAACGCTGCAGGCGCACATTGGAGCAGATACCGACCACCGGGCCGGAGCTTTGCGCCAGAGACGGCGTTGACCATCCCCCTATCAAGACAGCAGAACTC
>JAYRLF010000529.1:0-1784 GCA_041905385.1 Allosphingosinicella sp. | reverse complement strand
AAAACAGTGCTTTACCGACTTTACGGGCTATACCACGCTCACGCCTGTCGTCTTTAGCCATACGTCACCTGCCTGGCTCATTAACCGCACTACTGATTCGCGGCTGAATCTTGCATAGAATCGTTAAACAACTATTCGAGCATGTTATCTTTCGATAACTGTTTTTGAACAGGATTCTCCATTGACAGCTACTTTTCCCGTGCTTGACGATCATTGTCACCGCACTTGCGATCTATTCCATCAAAGTTGACCATTGATTCACCAAATGGCGCCGGACTCCTCTGACCGCCTGTACCGAAGCGGGACCCTCGCCAATTAACTAACCTGGCGCATTGCGGCGCGCATGAAGGAAGCCGACAAGAGTCGCGGGCAGATAGCTCAACGAGAGCAGGCCGCCGATTACGGCCCGATGCAGATTCGACGTCTGCTCTGCCCACCAGCGGCGGTGCCGCCCATCCCCCGCCGAACAGATCTATCATTCAGAGCCGTCCGGAATGTGACGCCTCGCCGCCGTCGTGTTAGGAAGCGACGTTCCGGATCGAGGGGCGCCAGCCGATGGACGGCCGATTCACCCGACGCGCGCTGCTGACCGGCGGACTGGCCGCAGCCGGCTCCGTCCTCGCCGCCTGCGCGCATGCGCCGCCGGCGCGGCCGATGCCGCGGATCGGTTTTCTGCTGGGCGCAGGCTATCCGGACCTGCTCGCGGCCTTCCACGACGAAATGGCGCGGCTGGGCTATGTCCAGGGCCGCAACATCGACATCGTGCAGCGGCTCGGCCGGCCGGGCACGGACGATACGAGGCTGCATGCCGCCGAGCTCGCGGCGCTGGACCTCGACCTGATCGTCGCATCGGCGCTGCCGCACGCCTTGCTGGTGCGCGCCGCCAATCCGCACGCGCCGATGGTGATCGGGACCGGCGCCGGGCTGGTCTGCAACGGTTTCGGCCGGACCATGGAACGGCCGGGCGGCAATGCGACCGGCATGGACGAGCTGCCGGCCGGGCTGACGGCAAGGCGGCTCGAGCTGCTGACGCTTGCCGCGCCGCGGCTGCGGCGGGTGGGGCTGCTTTCGACCACGCCGGCGAGTTGCGGGCACGACATCCAGTTCGCCGACGCCCGCGCCGGCGCGGAACGGCTCGGCGTGGCCGTGCAGGCCTATCGCGCCACCACTGTCGCGGAGGTCGGCCAGGCGCTGGCGGCGATGGTCCGCGACGGCCAGCAGGGCTTCGTCAACTTCCAGGGCGGCCTGTCGCTCGGCGACCGGCAGCGGATCGTCGACTATGCGGCGGCGAACCGGCTGCCGGCCATCTATCAGTCGGTGCTGTTCGCCGAGGCCGGTGGGCTGATGAGCTGGGCGCCCGACCAGAACGAGCAGCTGCGCATGGCTGCCCGCTACGCCGACCGGATCCTGCGCGGCGCGGCGCCGGGCGACCTGCCGATCCTCCATCCCGACCGTTATTTCCTGACCCTCAACCGCGAGGCAGCGCAGCGCATCGGCCTCGCCTTTCCGCAGCCTTTGCTCGACCAGGCCGACCGCGTGATCGGCTGACGCGGTTCCGGCCTGTTACGCCGGGTCAAGCCTTTGATCTCGCGAGCCATGTCCGAAACTGTGTTAGCTCGGCAAGACTCCTGTCTCGATAGAGGGAGGAGAGATAAGTGATCGCGACCTGGCTGCACATCCTGTTCGGAAGCGTCTCGCTGGCGGCCGGGGCCGCCGCCTTGTCGGCGCGCAAGGGCTCGCGCGTCCATGCCCGGGCGGGCACCCTGTTCTTCGCGGCGATGCTC
>JAYRLF010000089.1:5882-12150 GCA_041905385.1 Allosphingosinicella sp. | reverse complement strand
CCTGTTCCGCGCCGAGGTGGCGCGGGCGCGGGCGAGGGTGGACCGCTCGATCCGCGCCGGCATCGACGTGCCGCTGCCGCGCGATCCGGGCGGCGGCGCCACGCACGAGCAGCACAAGCGCAATTACCAGGCGATCCAGCTCGGCGGACTGCTGTTCGCGATCACCGGCGAGCGGGCCTATGCCGATCATGTCCGGGCGCTGCTGCTCGCTTATGCCGATCTCTATCCGCGGCTGGGGCCGCATCCGGCGGCGAGCAACCAGGTGCCGGGCCGGCTGTTCTGGCAGAGCCTCAACGACTCGGTGTTCCTGGTCCACGCCATCCAGGGCTATGATGCGATCCGGCCGACGCTGAGCGAGGCCGACCGGCGCCGGATCGACGACGACGTCTTCCGGCGGATGGCGCGCTTCCTGTCGGACGAAAATCCGCAGGCGTTCGACCGCATCCACAACCACGCCACCTGGGCGACGGCGGGCGTCGGCATGACCGGCTATGTGCTGGGCGACCAAAGCCTGGTCGACAAGGCGCTGCGCGGTACCGATCTCAGCGGCCGCGGCGGCTTCCTGCGCCAGCTCGACCTGCTCTTCTCGCCCGACGGCTATTATGCGGAAGGGCCCTATTACCAACGCTATGCGCTGCAGCCCTTCGTCGTCTTCGCCCGCGCGATCGAGACCAACGAGCCGCAGCGGCGGATCTTCGGCTATCGCGACGGCCTGATCCCGCGCGCGATCCGCGCCACGATCCAGTCGACCTATGGCGGCCGCTTCTTCCCGATCAACGACGCGATGCCGGACAAGAGCCTCGACACCGAGGAGCTCTACCAGGCGGTGGCGATCGGCTACAGCCAGGGCCGCGACCCCGCCTTGCTGTCGATCGCCGAGGGCCAGGGCCGCACCGTCCTGACCGGCGACGCCCTCGCGCTCGCCCGCGACCTCGCCGCCGGGCGTGCCCGCCCCTTCCCCTTCCGCTCGATGCTGCTGCGCGACGGCGCCGAGGGCGACCAGGGCGCGCTCGCGATCCTGCGCTCCGACCCCGGCCCGACGAGCCAGACCCTGGTCGCGAAGAACACGTCGCAGGGCATGGGCCATGGCCATTTCGACCGTCTCAACTGGCTGCTCTACGACAATGGCCAGGCCATCGTGACCGATTATGGCGCTGCGCGCTTCCTCAACATCGAGGCCAAGGATGGCGGCCGCTATCTGCCCGAGAATGAGAGCTGGGCGAAGCAGACGATCGCCCACAACACGTTGGTCGTGAACGAGACCAGCCATTTCGGCGGCCGGCTCCGCCCTGCCGAAGCCTCGGCGCCGCGCCAGATCTTCTTCCATGGCGACGGGCCGGTCCAGATCAGCACCGCCGAGGAGACCCATGCCTATCCCGGCGTGACCTTCCGCCGCACGCTCGTCCAGCTCGCCATCGAGGGCTTCGCCGCGCCGCTGGTCGTCGACCTGCTGCGTGTCGCCGGCGCGCGCCCCGCGCGCTACGATCTGCCGCTCCATTATGCCGGGCATCTGATCGAGACCGGATTCGCGCTCCAGTCGAACCCGGCGATGCGGCCGGTGCTGGGGACCGCCAATGGCTACCAGCATCTGTGGGTGGACGCGACGGGACGACCGGACGCCGCCAATGGCCGCGTGACCTGGCTGACCGGCAACCGATTCTACACCTATCACATGCGCCCGCCGAGCGGCGCCCAGATTGTCTTCGCCGAGAGCGGCGCCAACGACCCGCGCTTCAACCTGCGCCGCGAGCCGGTGCTGATCCAGCGGGTCGACGGCGCGGCCGACGCGACCTTCCTCAGCCTGCTCGAGCCGCACGGCGCCTATGACGCGTCCGCCGAAACCGTCGTCGCCAGCCGGAGCCGGATCCGCGCGCTGCGCCATGTGCGGGCCGGCGACGCGGACCTGATCACGATCGAGACCGACAGCGGCCGATCGGTGACCGTGGCGATCGCCGACGACGCGGACCCGGCCGCACGCCACCGCGCGCAGCTGGGCGGACGAACCATCGAATGGACTGGCCATTTCGGCCGCTTCGAACAGACCGAACGGAGGCCGTGATGCTGGCGGGCAAGCTGCGCTGGAGCGTGATCGGGCTGATCGCCGTGGCGACCGTGATCAACTATATCGACCGCAACGCGCTCGGCCTGATGTGGCCGGCCATCTCGCGCGAGATCGGCGCCGGCAAGGACGATTACGCCTTGCTCGCGATGATCTTCACCATCGCTTATGCCTGCGGCCAATCGCTGTTCGGCAAGATCTTCGATGTTGTCGGAACGCGGCTCGGCTTCGCCTTGTCGATCGTCGTCTGGTCGCTGTCGATCGCCGGTCATGCCCTGGCCCGCTCGGTCGGGCTGATCGCGCTGCTGCGGGTCACGCTCGGCCTCAGTGAAGCGGGCAACTGGCCAGGCGCGGCCAAGGCCAATGCGCTCTGGTTCCCGCAGCAGGAGCGCGCCTTCGCCCAGGGGATCTTCAATGCCGGCGCCGCCGCCGGCGCAATCGTCTCGGCGCCGCTGATCGGGGTGGTGCTGTTCCCCCTGTTCGGCTGGCAAACGACCTTCGTCCTGATCGGCCTGCTCGGCATCCTCTGGCTGCTGCCCTGGCTGTGGCTCTACCGGTCCGATCCGGATGCCCATCCCTGGCTCACGGCACGCGAGCGCGCCCATATCATGGGCCAAAGCGACGCCGCCGGTTCGGCCGCCGACAAAGCCTATGCGCCGGGTTTCGCACAGCTGCTCCGCCACCGGCAGAGCTGGGGCCTGATCCTCGGCCGCTTCTTCCTCGATCCGATCTGGTGGCTGTTCGTCTTCTGGCTGCCCATCTATCTCAACCAGAGCTTCGGCTTCGACGTCCAGCAGATCGGCGCCTTCGCCTGGGTGCCCTATGTCGGCGCGATGCTCGGCAGCCTCGGCGGCGGCTGGCTCTCGGGCGCGCTGATCGCGCGCGGCTGGAGCGTCGACCGGGCGCGCAAGGCCGCGATCGGCGGCGGCTGCGCGATCATGCTGCCGGCGCTGCTGCTGACGATGACGGCGGCGACGCCCTTGTTCGCGGTGCTGCTGATCGCGGCGATCCTGTTCGGCTTCCAGGTCGCCATCAACAACATCCAGACGCTGCCGAGCGACTGGTTCGGTGCCCGCGCGGTCGGCAGCCTGGCCGGCATGTCGGGAACGGCGGCCGTGCTCGGAACCCTGGTCACCACGCTGATGGTGCCGCGGCTGACCGAGGCGAGCTTTGCGCCCGCCTTCCTGTTGGCGGCGGCGCTGGTGCCGCTCTCCTTCCTTTCCATCTGGCTCGTCAGCGGGCGCGTCGCGCCGGTGGCCGATCCCAATCCCGAACAAGAAGAGGTCAGTCAATGAAGCTCAAGGACAAGGTCGCGATCGTCACCGGCGGCGGCCGGGACATCGGCCGCGCCGTCTCGCGCCGGTTCGCGGCCGAAGGCGCCAAGGTCGTGATCAATTATCGCAGCGACGCCGCCTCGGCCGAGGCGACGGCGGCGGAGATCAACGACGGCGGCGGCACCGCGATCCTGCACCGCGCCGACGTCACCAAGGCGGCCGAGGTCGAGGGGCTGGTCGGCGCCGCGCGCGAGGCGTTCGGCGACCGGATCGACGTGCTCGTGAATCTCGCCGGCGGAATGGTCGCGCGCAAGCCGCTCGCCGAGATGGACGAGGCGTTTCTCGACACGGTCATGGCGCTAAACCTGAATTCGGTCTTCCTGATGTCGAAGGCGACGCGGCCCTTCATGTCCGACGGCGGCGCGATCATCAATTTCTCCTCGCTGGCGGGACGCGACGGCGGCGGGCCCGGGGCGATGGCCTATGCCACCGCCAAGGGCGCTGTGATGACGATGACCCGCGCCCTCGCCAAGGAGCTCGGGCCGCACGGGATCCGCGTCAACGCGGTTTGCCCGGGGATGATCGCGACCCAGTTCCACGACATCTTCACCAAGCCCGAGGTCCGCGCCAACGTCGCCGCGGCGACCCCGCTCCGCCGCGAGGGCGACGCAGAAGAGGTCGCCGCATTGGTCGCCTTCCTCGCCTCGACCGACGCCGGCTTCATGACCGGCGCCAGCGTCGACGTGAATGGCGGCACCTATTTCTCATGAGCCGGCCACGGCGCCTGCCGCCGGCGCTCGCGGCGGCCGTCCTGCTCCTGCAGCCCGCCGCGGCGCAGGACAGGAGCGCGACGGCGCGGACCGACGCGCCTCGGCTGCACCCGGACAAGATCATCCTGGTCGGCGATTCGACGATGGCGCCGCACAGCGGCTGGGGCGCGGCCTTCTGCGCCGATCACGTCAAATCGTCCGTCGCCTGCCTCAATCTCGGCCGCGGCGGGCGCAGCACGCGCAGCTATCGTGCGGAAGGCTCATGGGAGGTCGCGCTCGCCGAAGCGCGGGTGCCCGGCTATCGCCGCACTTATGTGCTGATCCAGTTCGGGCATAACGACCAATCGGACCGGCCGGAGCGCTGGACCGAGCGCGAGCGGGAATTTCCGGACAATCTGCGCCGCTACGTCGCCGAGGTGCGCGCCGCCGGCGCGACGCCGGTGCTGCTGACGCCCCTCACCCGGCGCGAATTTCGCGGCGGCGTGCTGCGCAACACGCTCGAGCCCTGGTCGCAGCAGATCCGCGCCGTCGCGCGCGCGCTCGACGTTCCGCTCGTCGACCTGAACGCGACCAGCGCCGCCGCGGTGCAGCGCATGGGCGGCGAAGCGGCCACCCGGCTCGCCCAACTTCCGCCCAGCGCCGACGAGCTGCAGGCGGCGCGCGCCGGTACGACGCTGGCGCCGCGTCCGGCGCCGGCCTCGGCAGATCCGGAGGCGAGCGGTGCCGGGCCGCGAGGCCGCGTGACCCGCAAGTTCGACTATACCCATGTCGGGCCCGAGGGCGCCCGCTTCTTCGCCCGGATGGTGGCCGACGGCCTCGCCGACGCCGTCCCGGCGCTGGCCGGCCAGCTGGTACCGTGACTCGAATTGGTCCTACCAATTGGTCCGCATCATCGGTATGTAGATTTTCTTGACGCGGACCAAATTACTGGTCAGTGTGCGGACCGGCGACGCGAGATCGCTTAACCACGGGGAGATGTGCGATGGGCCAGCCGCGAACGCCGTCAATTGCTGCCAGCGAGTCGCTTCGTCTTGTCCTGCTCGCGACCAGCGCGGTTCCGCTGCTGCTGATCGGCGCGCCGGTCGCCGCGCAGACGACCGACGCGCCCCAGGCCGCCCAGCCCGAAAGCGCCGAGGATGAGATCGTCGTCACCGGCATCCGGTCCTCGCTGCAAAGCGCCCTCGCCGAGCGGCGCAATTCGGACAATCTGATCGAGGTCATCCAGGCCGAGGATATCGGCAAGCTGCCGGACCAGAATCTGGCGGAGGTGCTCGAGAACGTCACCGGCATCCAGATCACCCGGGAAGCCGGCGTCGGCACCGCCGTGCAGATCCGCGGCACGGACGAGAACCGCACCGAGATCAACGGCGTGTCGACGGTCGGGTCGGGAGCCGGCCGCGGCGGCATCAGCTTCGAGGACCTGCCCGCCGCTCTCATCTCGTCGCTCGAGGTGACGAAGGTGCCGGAAGCGCGGACCATCGAAGGGTCGGTCGGCGGCACGATCAACCTCAGGACCCTTCGCCCGCTCGAGCTGCGGGACCGTCTGATCTCGGTGCGCGTGCAGGGGGAATATAGCGACCTCGCCGGCACGGTCCTGCCGCGGATATCGGGCACGGTCGGCGACAATTGGTCGACTGGCATCGGCGAGATCGGCGTCGTCCTGAGCGGCAGCTACGCCCGCTCGGATGTGTCCGCCTTTCGGCCCCGGGTCGATCGCGACGCGGTGGTCACGCCGACGTCCGGCCGCGCCAGCGCCCAGCCCTTTCCATTCCTTCGCATCCAGTTCCTCGACCAGGACAATGACAATTTCGAATATGAGACGTTCAATTTCGTCGGCTCGCTCGAATGGAAGCCGGCCGAGAATCTGAGAATCTATTTCGACGGCATCTACAACGATCAGACGCGCGCGCAGGAAAGCACCCGGGTACAGATATCGGGCGTGTCGTCGAACGGCGTCGTCGACAACACGACCAACACCGCCTTCGAGACGATCGACCTGGGCATCCTCGACGGGCCAAACGGACCGCTCGACCTAGGCAGTGTTCAGGCGGCGCTGTCGGGCGTCATCCGCCCCAATTCGAGCGGCGCGCTCGATCCGAACCTTCGCACCGACTCCAACACCGGCTCGCGCGAGACGGACAGCCGGGTCTATCGGCTGGGCGCCG
>JAYRLF010000089.1:0-5872 GCA_041905385.1 Allosphingosinicella sp. | reverse complement strand
GCCCCACCAGGTCGCTCGGCGCGCTGCATCCGCCCGGGGCCCCCCCCTCCCGGCGGGCGTCGCCCTCCCCGCACAGCCGGGTCTATCGGCTGGGCGCCGAATGGGAGACCGGGCGGCTGAGGGTGCGCGCGGAAGGGGCGCTGTCGACCTCAGACACGACGAACTCCGATTTCTCGACGACGCTCGACTTCATCAATCCGAACCACCTGCCGGTCAGCACGGCCAGCATCGACAATGGCGTGCCAATCGAGTTCGACCTGACCGGCGGCACGTTGCAGTTCGGCATCGCACAGGGACTGTCGACGACGCCGACGACGGCGCAATTGACCGACCCGGCGAACTACGCGCTTCGCCAGGTCAACCAAAGCATCGGCGTGGTCGAGAATAGGGAGATCGCCGGCAGGCTCGACCTCTCCTACGATCTCACGGGCGCGTTGCCGTTCGTCACTTCGGTCGACGTCGGCTATCGCTACAACGAGACTTCGTCGCTCAACGATTCAAACGTTCGCAACGTCGGGCTGACCAACGCCGCCGCGATCAACCGGCCGCGGGGCAATCTGTTCTCGGATATCCTGGTCGCCGGTCCGGACAATTTCGGGTCAGCCGACGGCCGCCGTCTGTTCGTGCGGGACTTCCTCGTCATCGACCCGGCGCTTTCCTTCTCCGATCCGGCGGCGATCCTGGCGTCGCTCAACGCCGCGATCACGGCGAACAATGCCGCGACGACCGGTCCCGACATCGCCCTGCTGACGACGCCGACGCAGCAGGTCACCGCATTTTTCGACATCACCGAGCAGACGCACGCGCTCTACGGCCAGCTGAATTTCAACGGCGAGGATCTCGGCATACCGGTGCGCGGCAATCTCGGCCTGCGCTACGTGAGGACCAGCGTCTCTTCACTCGGCAACACCCAGACCGCCGGAAGCCCCACCGTCACGCCGGTCATAAGGGACAGCAGCTATTCCTTCTTCCTGCCGCGCTTCAACCTGGTGATCGAGCCGACCCGCGGCGTGCTCGTCCGCGCCGGCATCTCGAGAGACATCAATCGGCCGGATTTCGACGATCTTTCGACCTCGGTCAGCTTCGGCACCGGCCCGAACACCCCGGTGCCGGTCGGCAATCCGGATCTCGTGCCCGAGGCGGTCTGGTCGTTCGACCTTTCCGGCGAATGGTATTTCTCGCGGTCGGGCTTCGTGGCGGTCGGCGTCTTCCACAAGACGCGCACCAACTTGTTTTCCGAAGTGCGGATCGATCCCTTCCCTGCCCGGGACGCCAATGGCGGCCTCGCCATCGACATCACGCCGCCTTGCGAGCAGGGCGGCATCTTCAACCCGATCGCCGATCGCAACATCAACAATGTCCAGAACCCGGGCACCGGCATCTGCGTGCCGGTCACGACGATCGTGAACGGCGAAGGCAACACCACCCAGACCGGCGTCGAGCTCGCCTTCCAATATGATCTTTCCGAATATGAGGACGTGCTCGGCTTCGCATCCGGCTTCGGCTTCGTCGGCAATTACACCTATCAGACCACCGGCGGAAGCGCTCAGAATTTCGCGTCGAACTTCCGTCCTGCCGATGGGCCCCAGGGCGCCCTGACGGCGCTGGGTTTCGTCGGCGCGCAGGATCGGATCACGCTGCCGAACCTGTCGAAGCATTCCTACAACGCGACGCTCTATTACGAAAAATACGGCCTCAGCGCCCGTGCGCGCTATACGTGGCGCTCCAGCTATATTTCGACCGACTCCTTCTTCTTCGGCCTGCCGCGCGTCAACGCGGCCCGGGGACAGCTGAACGCCAGCATCAGCTACGACATCAATGAGAACATCAATGTCGGTGTCGAGGGGATCAACCTCACCGGCTCGGACGCCAACCAATATTGCGTCAACAACAATGCGCTCTTGTGCTTCCAGGGGCTTACCGACCGCCGCGTGACCGCCGGCGTGAGCGTGAGATTCTAGGCTCGTGAAGCCCGAAGCGAAGAAAATCAGATCAGGAGAGAGTCCCGGTGCGACAGCCGCGTAACGACATTTTCGACCATGCCCTGATGCCGGGCCGTCGCGCCCTCCTGCTGGCGACGGCCGCCTTCCCGTTCGCTCTCGCGTCGCCGGCCTTCGCCCAGGCGGCGGCGCCGCAGCAGGCCTCCCCCGCGCAGTCAGCGACCGCGGCGCCCGATCCGGCCGATGCGGAGGCGATCGTCGTCACCGGCCTGCGCGAGACGATCCAGACCTCGATCGCGGTCGAGCGCAACCAGGAGGCGATCGTCGACGCCCTCTCCTCGACCGAGATCGGCAACATCCCCGCCTTGTCGGTCGGCGAAGCGATCCAGACGATCACCGGCGCCACGACCCACCGCGAGAAAGGCGGCGCGTCCGAGATCGCGATCCGCGGCCTCGGCCCGTTCCTGTCAAACGCGACCTTCAACGGCCGCGAGGCAACCAACGGCAGCGGCGACCGCGCGGTCAATTTCAACCAGTTCCCGTCCGAGCTGATCAACCAGATCATGATCTACAAGAGCCAGCAGGCGGATCTGATCGAAGGCGGCGTCGCCGGCACGATCGAGCTCGGTACGCTGCGCCCGCTCGACCTGCGCGGCCGCCGCATCCAGGGCGAGTTCAAGGTCAATCTCAGCCCCTATCAGGACCGCGTCCAGGGCGATGACGGCCTCGGCTGGCGCGGCACGATCTCCTATGTCGACCAGTTCGATCTCGGCAGCGCCGGCGATCTCGGCATCGCGCTCGGTTTCCAGCGCAACGACACCAACAATCCCGAAGAGACGTTCGCCGCGAGCACCACCTGGGTCGCCTGCAACGCGACCCAGACCGTGCTCAACAACAATTGTCCGCAGGTGACCGCGGCCCAGGTCGCCGCCGGAACGCCTTTCTACCTGGTGCCGAACTCGCTGACATTTCGTCAGATCTCGGAGGTCGACCGGCGCGACGCCGTGTTCGGCGCGGTGCAATGGCGGATCGACCCGAGCCTGGAGATCAATCTCGACGTCCAATATTCGGACCGCTCGTTCACCGAGCAGCGCAACGACCTCAATTTCTCGGAAGGCCAGCGCGCGATCGCCAACCGAGTGATCGACCCGGCCGGCTTTCTCACCTCCTATAGCGGCCAGAGCTCGATCGAGACCGCATCGGTCGTCCTCACCCGGGCCGAGGAATATCTCGGCGGCGGACTCAATGTCCGCTACGAGCCCAGCGAACGGCTGACCTTGCGCGCCGACGCGTCCTACTCCCGGACGAAGCGCGTCGAGATCGAGCGCAACGTCAGGCTGCGCACAGACCCGCGCGACATCTTCGGCAATGTCACTCCGATCAACAACCAGCGTATTCCCTACACTTATGCGCTGGACGGCAATTTCGCACCGACGATCACCGTCGACCCGCGCTTCGACGTCACCAACTGGGCCTATTTCAGCGACGACACCCGGCTGCGACGCGACGAGAACAGCCGCCGCAACGAGATCTTCGCCGGCCGTCTCGACGGCGTCTACGAGGTCGGCGGCGCGTTCCTGAACGCGCTTCACGCCGGCATTCGCTATTCGCGCCAGACATAT
This sequence comes from Allosphingosinicella sp., assembly GCA_041905385.1. Lineage (GTDB taxonomy): Bacteria > Pseudomonadota > Alphaproteobacteria > Sphingomonadales > Sphingomonadaceae > Allosphingosinicella. Next base: position 2,310 of record JAYRLF010000089.1, on the reverse strand, counting down.
GAGGATTTCGACGACCGGGTCGAGGTCAACATCGAGAATGCGGCCCAGGAACGGGCTGCCAACCTCGCCTGCCGGGTGCCGTTCCAGCAGAACGATTATCTCAGCGCCGCCCCGGGCGATCCGATCGACCGCTGGGCCATGTTCGATCCGCTCTGCCTGTTCGAGACGCATCTCGGCACCGACGATCCCGGCCGCAATGCCGACGTCCGGTCGGTCGCCAACCGCGATGTGCTGGAACAGGTCTGGGCCGGCTATGTCATGGCGTCCTACCGCACGGAAGGCGCGCTTCCGATCTCCGGCAATATCGGCGTCCGCATCGTCAACACCAGCGTGACGTCGCGCGGCCTGCGCAGTGATCTGAACGTGATCAACAATCCGGACGGTTCGATCCGGCTCGTCGAATCCGGCAATTTCAGCGACGTCGAGCTGCGCAATTCATCGACGCGGATATTGCCGAGCGCCAATCTGACCTTTCACCTGCAGGACGATCTGCTGCTGCGCCTTGCCGGCTATCGCGCGATGTCGCGTCCGGCTCCGAGCAGCCTCGGCGCCGGACGCACCATAACCCTGGAAAGCGGACAGAACTTCACCTCGATCGAAGAAGCGATCCGCGAGATCCGCGCCAATGGCAGCCCGGGGCTCGAGCCGCTGATGTCGTGGAATGCCGACCTCAGCCTCGAATATTATCTCAATCGTGACTCGCTGTTCTCGGTCGCCGGCTATTACAAGCGCTTCACCGGCGGGTTCATCCCGGTCGTCGCCGACGAGGAGTTCGTGATCGGCGGCCAGACCCTGGCGATCCCGGTGATCCAGACCGCGAACAGCCCGGAGAAGAGCCGCATCTACGGCATCGAGGTGACGGCGACGCACCGGCTGTCATGGCTGCCGGCACCGCTCGACGGGCTCGGCTTCCGGCTGAGCTACAATTACGCCAATTCGAATTTCGAGACCCAGGACATCCGGCTCGGCGAGATCCTCAACCCGGTGACTGGCGTGACGACTCCGGCGATCATCCCGCCGGCCAATTTGTCCGGCTTCTCCGCGCACGTCCTGTCGGCCCAGGCCTATTATCAGAAGGGACCGATCTCGCTGCAGGCAGTCTATAATTACCGGTCGGATTATTATCAGGACTTCGTCGGGGGTAACAACCAGCTGCGCTATGTCCGGGGCAATGAGACGGTCGACTTCCGCGCGTCCTACGACATCAACCGCAACGTCTCGCTGCGCTTCGAGGCGGTGAACCTCTTCGACGAGCCCAAGATCACCGACATGCCGGTGCAGGGAAGCATCCGCCAATATCATTTCTACGGTCCGCGCTATTTCCTCGGCGTGCGGGTGCGGATCTGATGGCGGGCCGGGAACCGGCGGACGGCTTGCGCGCTGCTGGCAGACGGCTAATCATCGCCGACATCGAGTTGGTTTGAGAGGGGAGCATGGCTGAGCGTCGGCTGTTCCAGGATATCGTCGAGCAGATCCTCGCGCTGGTCGAGCAGGGCGCGTTTCCGCCGGGCTCGCGCCTGCCCGGCGAGCGCGAGCTGGCCGAGCGTTTCGACGTCAGCCGGGTCACGATCCGCGAAGCCGAGATCGCGCTGCAGGCGATGGGCAAGGTCCAGATCAAGCCGGGCGCCGGTGTCTATGTCACCGACCAGGCCGCGGCCGGGCCCGCCTTGCCCGACGTCAGCGCGTTCGAGCTTACCGAGGCGCGCTCCCTGTTCGAGTCCGAAGCCGCGGCGCTTGCGGCGCCGGTCATCTCCGATCAGCTGCTCGCCCGGCTCGACGACCTGCTCGTCCTGATGGGCTCGGACGATTCGGACGACATGGAGAGCACCAACCAGGCCGACCGCGAGTTCCATCTCACCATCGCCTCCGCCTCCGGCAACAAGGCGATCCTGCACGTGATCGAAACCTTGTGGCGGATGCGGACCGAATTGCCGCAAGTTCGCGCCACCCATGAATCGGTCTGCTGCCACGATGCCCAATCGCGAACCGAGGAGCATGCCCAGATCGTGCGCGCGCTGCGGGCGCGGGACTCGCAAGGGGCCCGGATGGCGATGCGGGCCCATTTCAACCGCTTGCTGGAAGCGATGCTCGACGCCACCGAGCAGCGCGAGCTCAGCGAGATCCGGCGCAAGGCCGAGGAGAGCCGCGCGCGCTTCCTGCGCAGCGCCCATTTGCAATAGGGCCCGACGGACCGACCCAAGCCGTCGCGTCGAGACGATCCATCCTTTTGTGGGCGCGCGTCGCCGTAAATTGGGCCAGGGTCCGGACCCACAACCCGCAACGGCCGTGACGGAGTGGAATGACCAAGGC
>JAYRLF010000528.1:0-2262 GCA_041905385.1 Allosphingosinicella sp. | reverse complement strand
GAAGGCGTAGAGCGGCACCACGAACATGCCGCCGCTGATCGCGATCCCAAGCAGGCAGAGGGCGATCGGCAGCACGCCGGGGTGCTGCATGAAGTCGCGAATGTCGTAGAGCGTGCCGTCGGTCGAGCCGACCCAGCTCACCGAGGCGAAGTGGAAGCCGACCACGAACAGGCCCATCACCAGCACCGACGGGGTCGAATAGCGGGCCGAGACCTCGCCCTTGAGCAGCCGGTTGACCAGCACCGAGCCGATCGCCACGCCGATCGAGAAGATGGCGAGGAACAGGCTCGCCACGGCGCGGTCCGAGGTGAGCACATTCTTCACCAGCGGCGGAAACTGGATGAACAGCACCGCGCCGATCGTCCAGAAGAAGCTGATCGAGATGATCGCCAGGAACAGCCGGCGAATGTGCATCGTCGCCGAAATCAGCCGGGCCGAGGAGCGGAAGACGTTGAAGTCGATCCGATGGCCTTCCTCGAGCGCCGGGGCAGGCGGCACTTCCCGGCCGCTGAGATAGCCGATCACCGCGATCGCGATCACCGCCGCGGCCGAGGCCTCGACCGAGATCACGCCGGCGAGGATCGTGCCGCCGAGGATCGCGATATAGGTGCCGGCCTCGACCAGGCCGGTGCCGCCGAGCACCTCGTCGCGCTCGAGATGCTGGGGCAGGATCGCATATTTGATCGGGCCGAAGAACGTCGAATGGACGCCCATCGCGAACAAGGCGAGCAGCAGCAGCGGGATGGCGAGGCCGTGCACCATCACGCCCATCCAGGCCATCATCAGCCCGACCGCGCCGACCACCATGATCGCGATCTCGGCCGCCTTCACGATCCGGATGATCCGCGCCTTGTCGGTCGCGTCGGCGAGCTGGCCGGAGAGCGCCGAGAGCAGGAAGAAGGGCAGGATGAAGATGCCGGTCGTGATCGCGCTGAACCAGGCCTCCGACTGCTCGTCATTATAGACCTGGTAGACGACGAACAGGACCATCGCGTTCTTGAACAGATTGTCGTTGAACGCGCCGAGCATCTGGGTGGTGAAGAGCGGCAGGAATCGCCGGGTGCGCAGCAGATGGAGGGAGTCGGTCATTTGGCAGCGCGCGCCTTCACGACAACGCAGCCACCTGCGCGCGGCGATCGGAGTTTCGGCATCCTGGGACTTTCTCGTTCTCGCCGCATGCTGCTCCCGCGTCATAGGCCGCAGGCTTTGACGGGCACAAGCCCCAGGCTGCGCACCCCGCCTCTCCCAATGGGGCGACGATGCGGCTAAAGCGGGCCCGCAGATGCTGACCCTGCCGAACCTGCTCACGCTTTCGCGCATCCTGGCGGTGCCGATCCTGGTTTTCCTGCTGTGGCGGCCGGGCTGGGGCGACTATGCGGTCACCTTCGTGCTCTACTGCCTGGTCGGCATCACCGACTATTTCGACGGCTATCTCGCCCGTGCCCAGGGGACGGTGTCGCGGCTCGGCCAGTTCCTCGATCCGATCGCCGACAAGATCATGGTCGCCTCGGTGATCGTCCTGCTCGCGGCGCGGCCGCCGCTCGAGGGCTTTGGCGGTCATCCGATCATCGCCGACTGGCATCTGATCCCGGCATTGGTGATCCTGCTCAGGGAGATCATCGTCTCCGGCCTGCGCGAGTTCCTCGCCGGCCTGCAGATCTCGGTGCCGGTCAGCCAGCTCGCCAAATGGAAGACGACATTGCAGCTGGTCAGCCTGGGCGCCCTGATCCTGGCTGGCGCGCTGCCCGAATGGCTCTGGGTCTACCAGCTCGGCCTCGCCACGCTCTGGGGCGCCGCCGTGCTCACCCTGGTGACCGGCTGGGATTATCTCAGGGTCGGCCTGCGCCACATGGACTGACCTGAGTCACCCGCGGACGGGAGATGCGAATTCGGGTCGGTCCGCGGGCGGCCCCTCATCCGGCTGGCGGCAATGCCACGGAATTTGTCCTGCCATAGCCTGGACGCGCCGGCAGCCTCGCCTGCAGAAAAGGCAAGATTCGGGAGGTTTGCCAATGACTTCGGAAGCCGGCTTGGCAAGGCGTCTCGCGGAAGACTTCTTCCGCCGGGTCTGGGCGCCGCCGCACGATCTGCAGGCGATCGACGAATTGATGACCGAAGACTATCGGATCACCAGCGCCGGCCGGGTGATCGAGGGGCGCGACGCCTTCAAGTCCTGGGTCGCCGAGATGCAGCGGCAGGTCGGCGGCGCGACGAACGAGCATCTCGACCTCTTCACCGACAGCAGCGGCGAGAGGATCGTGT
>JAYRLF010000088.1:7987-12275 GCA_041905385.1 Allosphingosinicella sp. | reverse complement strand
CACGCTCGGCCTCGCCGCGCTGACCTGGGGCCTGACCGCCTGGTCGGCCTCCGCGCAGGCGGGCGCGATCACCTTCGCCTCCCTGGGCGCCGGCCTTGTCCTGCTGGTCGCCTTCCTCGTCGTCGAGCACCGCCGCAAGGATGAAGCGATGGTGCCGCTCGACATGTTCGGGTCGCGCGCCTTCGTCGGCCTGACCCTGTTCACCTTCCTGCTCTACGGCGCGCTCGGCGGGGTGATGCTGCTGCTGCCTTATGTGCTGATCGAGACCGGCGGCTACAGCGCCATCGCGGCCGGCACCGCCTTGCTGCCGCTGCCGATCATCATCGGGCTCGGTTCGCCCTTCATGGGCCGGATCGCGGCGCGGATCGGACCGCGCTGGCCGCTGACGGTCGGACCTCTGCTGGTCGCGGGCGGCTTCGCGCTGGCGCTCAGGATGGACGGCGACGGCGGCTACTGGACCGCGGTGCTGCCCTCGATCCTCGGCATCTCGCTCGGCATGGCGATCGCGGTGGCGCCGCTCACCACGGCGGTGCTCGGCTCGGTCGAGCAGAGCCATGTCGGCACCGCCTCCGGCCTCAACAGCGCGGTCGCGCGCGGCGGCGGGCTGATCGTCATCGCCTTGCTCGGCTGGGTGCTGTCGCAGCAAGGCGAGGCGCTCCTCGCCGCTTATCATGGCGCGTCGCTCGCCGGATCGGGGCTCGCTTTGGTGTCCGCGCTGATCGCGTTCGCGACCCTGGACGGCAAGCTCAAGCGCTGAACGCGCGCTCGGCAGCGATCCCCTTGCATGCCGGCAAGATGCTCGCTAAACACTGAACCATATGGTTCAGTATACGAACGCCCGCCTCGATGCGTCCTTTGCCGCGCTGTCCGATCCGACCCGGCGCGGCGTCCTGGAGCAGCTGGCGCGCACCGAGGCGTCGATCACCGACCTCGCCGAGAAATTCCACATGACCCTCACCGGCATGAAGAAGCATGTCGGCGTCCTCGAGCAGGCGGGACTGGTCACGACGGAGAAGGTCGGGCGCGTGCGGACCTGCCGGCTCGGCGTCAGCGGCCTTGAGGCGGAGGCGCAATGGATCGAGCGCCACCGCAGACTCTGGGAGGCACGGTTCGACGCGCTCGACACGGTCATCGAAGAATTGAAATCGGAGGAGAAATTCAATGAACCAAGGCGCTAGCGGCATGAAGAACCCGACCAGGGTGGACCGGGCATCGGACCGCGAGCTGGTCGCGACGCGGCTTTTCGACGCGCCGCCGCGCATCCTGTTCGAGGCCTGGACCAGGCCCGAGCTGTTCATGCGCTGGTGGGCGCCGAAATCGATGGGCATGTCGCTGCTGTCCTGCGACATGGACGTCCGCACCGGCGGCTCCTATCGCCTCGAATTCGGCCATGGCGCCGACCAGAGCTGGGCCTTCTTCGGCAAATATATCGAGGTGATCCCGGGCGAGCGGCTCGTCTGGACCAATGAGGAAGCGGAAGACGGCGCCGTGAGCACGGTGACCTTCGAGGAAAAGGACGGCAAGACGCTGCTGACCTATTCCGAGCTCTACCCTTCCAAGGAAGCGCTCGAAGCCGATCTCGGCGGCATGGACGCGCTGCCCGAGCAGTTCGAGCAGCTGGACGAGATCCTCGCCGGCATGGATGCGAGCGCAAGAGGGGCATGAGCCACGGACCTCGGCGCGGACTGACCTATCGAAAAGTGCGGGCCCCCGGCTTATGAGCCGTGCATGGCCGACCCGCATTTTCGCCTGTTGACCCAGGCCGACGCGCCGGCCCTCCTCGCCCTGATGCGGCGTGCCGAGGGCGGGCTCGGCCGGTTGCCCGACGAGATGGACCTGCCTTGGATGGAAGAGGCGCTCGCCGGCGCGCTGGCCGGCGGGGTCGCGATCGGCGCCTGGGTCGGCGCCCGGCCGATTGGATTGATCAAGGCGAGCCGCATGCCCTCGGTGCAGTTCCAGCACGTGCTGTGGGATCTGACGATCGCGGTCGACCCCGATTCCCAGGGTCTCGGAATCGGGCGCCGGTTGTTCGAGGAATTGATCGCGAGCGCCCGGTCGATGACTCCGGCCGTCGAGCGGATCGAGCTGGTCGTCAGGGAGGGCCTGACGCATGCGATCCGGCTCTACGAACGCGTAGGCTTCCGCCAGGAAGGGCGGTTCGAGCGTCGCTTCCGGCTCTCCGACGGGAGCGTTGAAGCCGATCTGCCGATGGCGTTGCTTCTCTAGCGGGCGCGAGATCCGCTCAGAAAGCGAACCATCCCACGAACAGGCCGATGCCGAGCGAGACGATGCCGGCATAGACGAACAGCCCGGCTTTCTCCTCGCTGACATGTCCCGCGGACCGCTGCGTCAGGCGCGGCCAGAGGAAATGGAGACTGCCCTTCAGGGTCAGCAAGCAGCCGATGATCGTCACGACGATGCCTGGCCAGGTCCAGACCGGATGGAAGGCTAGGATCAGCAGGCCGAGCGGGATGTGAAGCAGGGCATTGTGCAGGCCCGCCACCTCGCCGCGTTCGCGCATGTCAATGAAGTAGCGCGCCCATGCCCGCGGCGCCGCGATGTGCGAGAGGCCGATGATGATGAAGCAGAGGGCGGTCAGGCGCTCGATGCCGGTGATCACGTCCATCCGCTTCCCTCCCGATCAGCGCCGCAGCACCTTGGTCCAGCGGGCCAGGGCCCAGAGCAGGGTCGGCCAGAGCATCGTGTTCCAGATGTCGTGCCAGTTGCGGTCCCAGCGCGGCCGGGCGCCGACAGTGTTGGTGTCGATCAGATCCCAGACCTCGCCCGCCACCGCGACCAGGAAGGTGGCGGCGATCGGTCGCCAGTCCCGGAGCGGGAGGCGGAACAAGGCGGCGAAACCGAGGAAGACGATCAGGCCGACATAGATGTGGAGCGCGTCGCGCGGCAGGCCGAGGGTGGCGACCAGCCAGTTCTTGGCGGCCTGGAAGGAAGACATGGCTCAGACCCCCGCGCGAAACGGTGTGAAATCGGTGCCGCTGTCATAGACGTCGACACCCTCGCGCCGCTTGAGCCAGCCGACCACGGCATAGGTGAACGGAGTCAGCAGCGCCTCCCAGCCGACCTTCAGCGCCCATTGGGTGAGCAGGACCGTGAGCAAGGTGCCATTTTCCCAGACGCCATAGAAAGCGAGCGGATAGAAGATCAGGCTGTCGACGCCCTGCCCGACCCCGGTCGAGCCGATCGTCCGCATCCAGAGATGACGGCCGGCGCTCCACAATTTCATCTTCGCCAGTACGTAGGAATTGACGAACTCGCCGGCCCAGAAGGCGAGGATCGAGGCGAAGACGATCCGCGGCACCTGGCCGAACACCTGCTCATAGGCGGCCTGACCGGTCCAGCTTTCCGCCGGCGGCAGCGCCACCACGACCGTCGCCATGAACGCCATGAACAACATGGCGACGAAGCCGGCCCAAATGCAGCGCCGCGCCCGGCCATAACCATAGACCTCGGTCAGCACGTCGCCGAGCACATAGGAGACCGGGAAGAAGAGGATGCCGGCGCCGAACGGCCACAGGCCGATGCCGGGCAGATCGATCACCGCCACCTTGCCGGCGCCGAGCACGTTCGACAGCAGCAGGATGGTGACGAACGCCGCCATCACGAAATCGAAATAGCGCAACGGCCGCCCGGCCAGCTCGGCCGCGCCGACCGGCTTGATCTGATCCCCGCTCATCCTCTTCCCGTAGCGCGGTTCCGGCATTTGCCAAAGCCGGTCTTCGGCCGCGGCGTGCGGCCGCAGACAATCGACGAGCCGTGCCGGCCGACATCGATGCCGCTTCCTCCAGGGCCGGCGAACTCATAGGGGGAGGCATGGATAGGAACGGCAAGGATCGCGTCACTCCGGTCATTCTTTCGGGCGGGTCCGGGACCCGCTTGTGGCCCTGTTCGCGCGCAAGCCGCCCCAAGCAGATGCTCGCGCTCGCGGGACCCGAGTCGATGCTGAAGGAGACGGAAAGACGACTGTCCGACCGATCCCTGTTCGGGCCGCCGGTGGTGGTCGCCTCGGCCAGCCAGGCCGACGCGATCGAAGGAGAGATCGCGGAGCTCGGCCGCCTGATCCTCGAGCCCTGCGCCCGCAACACCGCGGCGGCGATCGCGCTGGCGGCGCTCAACGTCGAACCGGACGCCATCATCCTCGTCCTTCCGAGCGATCACCTGATCCAGGACACGGGCGGATTCGCCGCCGCGGTGGCGCGCGGCGTGAAGCTGGCCCGCGAAGGCTGGATCGTCACCTTCGGCATGACGCCGAACCGGGCCGACACCGGCT
>JAYRLF010000088.1:0-7945 GCA_041905385.1 Allosphingosinicella sp. | reverse complement strand
CCCCGCGCGGCGCCGCGCTGGCCGAGGGGGCCTGGCAGGTCGAGCGCTTCGTCGAGAAGCCGGACGCGGCGACCGCGGCCGCCTATCTCGCCGACGGCGGCTATGACTGGAATGGCGGGATCTTCCTGATGCGCGCCGACGTGCTGATCGCCGGGCTCCGGCAGCACGCGCCGGAGATATTCGCCGCCGTGCAGCGCGCCGTGGAGGCCCAGCGCGCGGACGGAATCCGGGTCATGCCCGAAGCCGGATCCTTCGCCGCCGCGCCGTCACTCTCGATCGACTATGCGCTGATGGAGAAGGCCGATCGGATCGCGGTGCTGCCGGTCGCGATCGGCTGGTCCGACATCGGCAGCTGGGAAGCGCTGCACGAGGTTTCCGATCGGGACGGGGCCGCCAATGCGATCGCCGGCGACGTGCTGGCGATCGGCTCGACCGGATGCCTGATCCATTCGCAGGGCCCGCTGGTCGCCGCGGTCGGCGTCGAGGACCTGATCGTGGTCGCGACCCCCGATGCGGTGCTGATCGTCCCCAGGGCCGAGAGCCAGCGGGTGAAGGAGATCGTCGATCGCCTGAAGGCGGAAAAGCGGACCGAGCTCCTCTGAGAACGCCGCATTCCGCACTCATATTATAATCCGATCCCCGGGATTTATCCCGATGTCTGCCGTCCTGCCGATCGCCTAATTGCCTTTTGTCGCCCGGGCGTTCCGGCGCGGCCGCTCCGGCGTGACTCGTGCGGAGCCTGTAAGGGAAGTGGAGGTTCCATGCGTGAGAAGGTCGCCCTCGTGACCGGCGTCACAGGTCAGGACGGCGCCTATCTGACGCGGCTGTTGCTCGACAAGGGCTATCGGGTGCACGGCGTCAAGCGCCGTTCCTCCTCGTTCAACACCGGCCGGATCGAGGACATGTATCAGGACCCGCACGAGCCCGACCCCCGGCTGCTGCTCCATTATGGCGACCTCACCGATGCGACCAATCTGATCCGGCTCGTCCAGGAGGTGCAGCCGGACGAGATCTACAATCTGGCGGCGCAGAGCCATGTCCAGGTCAGCTTCGAGACTCCGGAATATACCGCAAATTCGGACGCGCTCGGCGTGCTGAGGCTGCTCGAGGCGATCCGGATCCTGAAGCTGGAGGACCGGACCCGCTTCTACCAGGCTTCGACCTCCGAGCTGTACGGCCTGGTCCAGCAGGTCCCGCAGCGCGAGAGCACGCCATTCTATCCGCGCTCCCCTTATGCGGTCGCGAAGCTCTACGGCTATTGGATCACGGTCAATTATCGCGAGGCGTACGGCATGCACGCCTCGAACGGCATCTTGTTCAACCATGAAAGCCCGCTGCGCGGCGAGACCTTCGTCACCCGCAAGATCACCCGCGCCGCCGCGGCGATCAGCCTGGGCCGGCAGGAGCGGCTGTTCATCGGCAATCTCGATGCCCAGCGCGACTGGGGCCATGCGGCCGAATATGTCGAGGGCATGTGGCGGATCGTCCAGCAGGACGAACCCGACGATTATGTGCTGGCGACCGGCGTCACCAATTCGGTTCGCACCTTCGTCGAATGGGCGTTCGACGAGGTCGGCATCGGGCTGGAATGGTCGGGGCGCGGCCGGGACGAGAAGGGCCGCGATGCGCGGACCGGCCGGGTGCTGGTCGAGGTCGACCCGCGCTATTTCCGGCCGACCGAGGTCGACCTGCTGATCGGCGACGCGGGCAAGGCCAGGCAGCGGCTCGGCTGGTCGCCGACCATCTCCGCGCGCGAAATGGCGCGCGAGATGGTGCGCGAGGATCTGGCCGCGATCACCGATCCACCGGTGGTCCGCGTCTACGAATATGTATGAGCTGAGCGGCAAGCGCGTCTATGTCGCCGGCCATCGCGGCATGGTCGGCAGCGCGATCGTGCGTCGGCTCCGGGACGAAAATTGCGAGATCCTGACCGCCGGGCGATCGGACCTGGAGCTGCGCGACCAGTCCGCTGTCGAGCGCTGGTTCGAGAGAGAGCGCCCCCACTGCGTCTTCCTAGCGGCCGCGAAGGTCGGCGGAATCCTGGCCAATCAGAGCCGGCCGGCCGACTTCCTCTACGACAATCTGATGGTCCAGGCGAACGTCGTCGAGGCGGCCCGTCGCAACGGTGTCGGCAAGCTGCTGCTGCTCGGATCGAGCTGCATCTACCCCAAGCTGGCGCCGCAACCGATCCCGGAAGACGCCTTGCTGTCGGGCCCGCTCGAACCGACGAACGAGTGGTATGCGGTCGCCAAGATCGCCGGCATCAAGCTGGCGCAGGCCTATCGCCGCCAGCATGGCTGCGACTTCATCTCGGCCATGCCGACCAATCTCTACGGTCCCGGCGACAATTTCGACCTCGAGACGAGCCATGTCGTCCCGGCCCTGATCCGAAAAGCGCACGAGGCGAAACAAGACGGCGGGCCGATGACGGTCTGGGGAAGCGGAACGCCGCGGCGCGAATTCCTGCACGTCGACGATTGCGCCGATGCCTGCGTCTTCCTGATGAAGCATTATTCCGGCGAGGATCAGGTCAATGTCGGATCGGGCGAGGACCTTTCGATCCGAGAGCTGACCGACCTGATTGCCGAGATCGTCGGCTATGACGGCACCGTGGAATGGGACGCGACCAAGCCCGACGGCACGCCGCGCAAATTGATCGACAGCAGCAGGCTGCTGCGCATGGGATGGCAGCCGAAGATCGGCCTTCGCTACGGCCTCGAGCTTACCTATCATTGGTTCCTGGAACGCGAGGCGGAACAGCCGCACGCCGTTTCCAGCGCGGCAGGATGGCCCTAGGCCTGATTCGACCGAAGCGCAGTGCGTTCAGGCGCCGCTCGGCGGACGCCGCACCTGGCGGCCCATCAGCCAGAGCAGCAGCAGCGCGAATTCGAGCTCCGCGGCGATCAGCGAGACGATCGCCCCCGCCGCACCGATCAGCGGGATCAGGACGACCAGGCCAATGAGCGCCACCGGAACGGCGATCAAATTGGCCAGGAAGAGCAGCCGGTAAAGGCCGGCCGCCTGCATCAGCGTGCTCAGGGCGCCGCGGGCCGAGCTGACGCCAGCGAAGACGAACCACAAGGCGGCGAGACCGAACAGCCCGGGATAGTCCGGCAGCATGTCGTCGAGCGGCGAGCGCGCCGCAGCTGCCGCGCCGGCGGCAAGAACGAGTCCGCAGCCGAGATAATGGCGCGCCATCCGCCGCGCGGCCGAGAAGGCCTCGCGCGTGCGGCCGGCGGCCACGAGGCCGCCAAGCTCGACCTGGTTCAATCGGGTGAGCGCGCCGATCGCGAGCAGGACCGGCACCGCCGGCATCCGCGCCGCCGAAATCTCCGCGACCGCCGTGAGCCCAGCCATCATGGTCAGCACGGTCAGGTAGAAATTGTTCTGGAGCCAGATGACGGCCACGCCCGGCAGCGTCCAGCGGGCGTGGGCGCCGGCGGCGGCCACGGCGTCGCGGCCGCCTTCGCCGGACAGGATGCAGCGCCGGACCAGCGGCGCGGCAATCGTTGCGATCGCAGCCAGCGCGATCGCCGCCAGGGCGCTCCGCGACGACATGCCGCCGATGGTGAAATGCATGACGACCAGGACCGCGACCGTGACCAGGGCGAAGGTGAGCGAGCTGGCGAGCGCTCGGGCGGGCTGCAATTCGATCGTCCAGTTGACGCGCTGGATGTCCCGCAAGGCGAGGCCGACAAAGGCGGCAATCGTCGCCACCACGTCGCCGGCCGGGAAACCGGTCGGAATCAGCGCAGCGACCAGACCGCCGGTCCCCGCCAAGACGAGCACGAGCCCGAGATGCCAGCGCGTCGCCAAGGCGAGCGCGGCGGTGCGTCGAGCGGCGCCCAGTGCCGAAGCGGACGTGATCAGCGGCGCGCCGAACATGGCGGAAAGTGCCGCCAGGCCAGCGAGGATGTAGGACAGGAGCAGGCTGTAGGCGCCGTATTCCTCCTTAGGCGCGAGCCCGATCAAAGCGAGCTGCACCAGGAACATCGCGCCACTGGCGACGAGCGCGTCGCCAATGCCGGCGGCCGCGCGCAACCGGGTCAGCGCGAGCGCCGGCCGCCTGTCCGATCCGGTCGGGGAGAGCGTCGCCACGGCGCGGTCAGCGACCGACGACCGACCGGGCCAGAAGCCCGCGAGCAGGCCGCGCCGGCGGCCGCCGCTCCGCCGCCGGAACCGAACGCGCAAGCGCTCCGGCAAGCCCGAGCATGACGAAGACGATCCCGAACCGGCCAGGCTCCGCAGTGCTTTCGAGCAGGCCGATCCCCGCGCTCGTGACCAGGGCGGCGAGGACGGCGCGGCCATAGCCATCGCCGGTCGGTGCGTTCGCCCTGGCCGCGACGCGGGCCGCGCCCAGCATGCCGCGGTAGAGCGCGGCGCAGTAGAGGATCAGCGCCGGCACGCCGAAATAGAGCGCGTTGTTCAAATAGGTCATGTGGGAATGGGGGAAGTTCCAACTGAGCTTCGCGTAATTGTCGGCCGCCACCTCCTGCACGTCGCCGCCGATCATGAGGTCGATCGGCTGGCGCAGATTGTCGAGCGCGGTCTGCCACAGATAGAGGCGAGTCTGCATCGATCCGGCAACATCGTTGCGCTGGGACAGCGAATATTCGACCAGCCCGAGGCCGACCAGGACCAGCACGGCCATGGCGGCGTGGCCGCTGATTAGACGCCGCGGCAGCAAGGCGAGCGCGATTCCGACCGTAATCCAGAACATTCCACCCTTCATCGCGGTCGCATAGAGGCAAAGCCCGCCGAGCAGCACGGCCGCCCAGAGCAGCGGATGAAAGCGCAGCGGCTGGCGGATCAGCAGCACCAATGCGAAGGCCAGAGCGGGTGCGAGCAGCTGGCCGAAATTGTTCGGATGCTGGGACAGGCCGGTCACCGGACTGCTGACGAAATTGCCGTCGAGATTGACTTTCTGGAACCCGACATCCGCCGCGGTCACGAAATAGGGGCCGCCGAACAGGTATTGCGAGATGCCGAGCGCGCCGAGCGCGGCGAGCGCGGCGAGCAGAGCGGTTCGCACCAGCCGCCATTCCTGGCCACTCGGATCGAGCCCGGACAGGAACAGGAAAGCGATGAAGCCGGGCATCATGTCCTTCGCCAGTTGCAGCCCTTCCCAGCGCCCGAGCAGCAACGCGCCGACGAGTGATGCCGCCACCGCCCAGAGGACCCAGAGCATGGCGAAGCGGTTCGCCGCGAAAGGCTGTACCGCCAGCCATTCGACGATGCTGCGCGGCTTTCGGATCAGGGCGATCAGGATCAGGGACCCCCAGGCCGCGACCTCGGCAAGGGTGAAGCTGAGCCAGCCCGCGTCGGCCGGATTGTAGCGGAGGTCGAGCAGCAGCGCCGCCGCCAAAGTCGCGCCGATCAGGACGAAGGGACGGCGCCAGGCCGCGCGCGCGTCGGGACGGATCGACGGCCGGCTGCTCATCGCTTCGCCCGAAAATAGACGCCGTCATATTGCAGCATCCGCAGGCTGGCCGGATCCCGGAAGCCGGGCAGGATGTCCCAGCATTCGAAGCCCCGCGACCGCAGATGGCCGTCCAGGTCCTGCGCGCTCGACTGGCCGGCATAGAGGGGAGCGAGGCTCATCTCGAGCTGGACGCCGATGATGGCCGTCTCGAGCGCCTCAGTCGCGCCGTCCAGCACCATGCGCTCCGCTCCCTGGACGTCGAGCTTCAGGAAGATCGGGGTTTCGCAGCGCAGCCGCGGCAGGACCGTGTCGAGCCGCGCGGTCTGCACCCGCGTCGTCGCGACGATGCGGCTCGCCGGCGCCGCCTCCACATGCACGTCGGTCATGTCGAGCAGCGAGCTGCTGACGCTGTTGCCGGCCTCGTGGAAATCCGCCTCGCCCTCGATGTCGCTGAGAGCGATCCGCGGCGCGACTTGCCAGCGGGGGTGGCCGGCCGCGGGGCGGGGCCGCCGCGCCCCGGCCGCGGGCAAGGGCTCGAACGAGACGACCGCGCCTGCAAAGCCGCCCGCCAGCAGCCCGGAGGCATATTGGCCGTCATTGGCGCCGACATCGAGCACGGTCCTGATCCGATGCTGCGCGAGCAGGCGCGGCAGGCGCAGCTCCCAGCTTGTCATCGCATTGGCGCGGCGCGCGTCGATCCCGGCGCGATGCAGCAGCCCGCGGACGAGGCCGCGGGGGCTGGGTCGGCTCTTCGGCGGTGCGGGCGGTTCCGTGCGGGCGCGCACCGTCATGGGTCCAAACCCGTGGCCGCGGACAGTCCGGGCGCGCCGCTCCGGCCGACGCCCGGCAGCAGCAGGCGCCGGTAGGGCAGCAGGAAGTGCAATGGAAACCAGAGGCCGGAATGACGGCGCGTGAACCGCCACCAGCTGGCGAAGGGGAGGCCGAAATGCGTGTTCACCCGCCGCCAGCGCTCGCGCAGCGGCAGATGCGGGCTGTTGAAGCCCTGCCGCCGCTTCGCCTCATTGGCCTCGCAAAGCCCCAGGGTTCCGGCGAGCAGGCGGACCGCGATGCCGGCGCGGCTGGCCCTCAGGCCATAATCATTGTCCCCGAAGCCGTGAAAATAGGCCGGATCGTTGATGCCGATCTCGTCCACGACCGATTGCGGCACCAGCACGATATTGCCGTTGAACGTGTCGATCGGCAGCAGGTCGCTGGACGGGCTCTGCAGCCGCAGGCGCAGCGCGAAGGGCGACCGTTCGAGGCGGTGGCCGCCATAAGTGACGGTGCCGTCCGCACCGCGGGTCGAACCGACCAGGATGAAGCGCCGGGCCGGACTGGCCGCGCTCATCGCGTGCCAGGCGTCGGCGAGGCGATCCAGCGCATCGTCATCCAGCGCGACATCGTCGTTCAGCCAGAGATAGGCGTCCGGCCGCAGCGCGAGCGCCCGCGACCAGGCCTCGTGAAGACCGCCATTCCAGTAGGCCGAGCCATCGCCGCGCAGGATCAGGGTTTCCGGAAATTCGGCGCGCACCGCTTCGACCGTGCCGTCGGTCGAGGCGTCGTCGAACAGCACCGGCTGCAGCGTGAAGCCGCCGCCACCGGCAAGAGCTTTGTGCAACGAGCGCATCGCGCGCAGGGTGGCGTCCCGCCGATTGTGGCAGACCAGAAGCACCGCCAATGAGGGTCGTCCGGTCATCGCGGTCCCCCTTCCCGCTCGACCAGGAAGTAGATGCTCGAGGGCGCCAGCTTCTTCAGGAAGGTGTCGCGGTGATAGTGATCGTTCCAGGCGGTGAGCCGGCTGACGAGCGAATCCAGGGCGACCAGCAGCCTGCTGTTATAAGGCTGGCCGACGCCGGCTCGCTGGCCGATCCGCGCCAAGGCCGGGAAGACGCAGGGCGCCTGGCGGACGATGCGGAAACCCGCTTCCCGAAGCCTTGCGACGAACCAGTGCGAGGGAATGCCGCGCTCGTGGCGGGTCAGCCCGGGGCGCGGCTTGCGCCAATCGCCCATGCTGTGGACCGGCTCGCGGATCAGCGCGATGGCGCCGGGCGCCGCGACCCGCGCCAGCTCGCGAAGGACGTAGGACACGTTCGGGATATGGTGGAGGACGCCGAGACACAGGATCAGGTCGGCCGAGGCGTCGGCGAGCGGAATGCTGCCGCTGTGGGTCGGCTTGAGATAGGTGGCGGGGCGGCCGTGCAGCCGGTCCGACCACCATTTCTCGGCGGGCTCCAGGCAGACGATCTCGTCGATCTGCGCGGAGACGGGAGCGAGCTCGTCGCCGCGCGCGCAGCCGATCGCCAGGCAGCGGCCGAACCGGCGGCCCGCAAGATGGCGGAAGGCGTGGACGTGGTTCAGGCGGTGATAGCCGTAGGAATATTCGGCGCCGTCACCGGCGGCGAGGCCGTAATAGCCCTCCTCCTCGTCCTCGAACCAGCGGCGCAGCGCCTCTTCGGCGAGATCGTCGCCGTAGAGCGTCTGACCGGAAAGATGCGATTGAGCGCTCATGTCCGGGGCCCGCTG
>JAYRLF010000087.1:0-12275 GCA_041905385.1 Allosphingosinicella sp. | reverse complement strand
GGCAAGGAGGAAGTCCATGATCGATCATGTCGGTTTCGCGGTTTCCGATGCGGAGCGCTCGCGCGCTTTCTATGAGCAGGCGCTGGCGCCGCTCGGGATCGGCCTGATCATGAGCGTGACCCCGGAGCAGACCGAATCGGGCGGCAGCGCCCATGGCTTCGGCTCCGACGGCAAGCCCTATTTCTGGATCGGCGACAATGAACGCGTCGGGGAGGGGACCCACGTCGCGCTCGAGGCGAAGACCCGCGCGGAGGTCGACGCCTTCTACCAGGCGGCGCTCGACGCCGGTGGCCGCGACAATGGCCCGCCCGGCATCCGGGCCCATTATCATCCCAATTATTACGGCGCCTTCGTGCTCGATCCCGATGGCAACAATATCGAGGCGGTCTGCCACCGGCCGGAGTGACGGCGATGAGGATCTTCACGATCGGCTATGAAGGCGCGACCCAGAGCGAGCTGATCACGGCCTTGGCTACCGCCGGCGTCGAGCGGGTGATCGACGTCCGCGCGGTGCCGCTGTCGCGCAAGCCGGGCTTCTCGAAGAACGTGCTGGCAGCGGGACTCAAGGAGGCGGGCATCGACTATGTCCACCTCAAGGCGCTCGGCACGCCGCCCGCCGGACGCGAGGCGGCGCGCAAGGGCGATTGGGCGGTGTTCGATCGGGTCTATGCCGAACAACTCGAGACGCCGGAGGCGGGCATGGAGGCGGCGCAGATGATCGCGCTGGCGGAGGAGAAACCGTCCGCCTTGCTGTGCTTCGAGCGCGATCCCAAGGCGTGCCATCGAACGCCGTTGTGGGAGTCGGTGATCCCCGAGGCCGAGGTGGTGGATCTCTACGCCTGAATTGCAAAGTGTCCCGGCGCAGGCCGGGACCCAGTCGGAATCAGAACTGGGCCCCGGCCTTCGCCGGGGCGCCACCTTGATCCACTAGGCCCCTTCGCCGCTGGCGCTGTCCTCACCGACGATCGCGCCGTCATCGGGCGCGACCTCCACCTCGCCGTCGGCCAGATCCGCCTCCGCTTCCTCCTCGCTCTCCGCGATCCGAGCCGCCGAGACGACATGCTCATTCTCGGCGACGTTGAACAAGCGGACGCCGGCGCTGTTGCGGCCGATGACTCGGGTGTCGCCGACGCTCATCCGGATCAATTTGGCCTGGTCGGTGACCAGCATCAGCTGCTCGCCGTCATGGGCCGGGAAGCTGGCGACGACCGGACCGTTGCGGCCGAGATTGTCGATATTGGAGATGCCCTGGCCGCCGCGATTGGTACGACGATATTCATAGGCCGAGCTGCGCTTGCCATAGCCATTGGCGCAGACGGTGAGAATGAACTCCTCGGCCGCCGCGAACTCGGCCATCCGCTCGGGGCTGAGCGTGACCTCGCGCTCGCCTTCCTTCCAGGGCGCGGCGCGCAGATAGGCGTCGCGCTCCTCGGTGGTGGCGGGGAAGCCGCGCAGGATCGACAGCGAGATGACCTCGTCGCCGTCTCTGAGCGTGATGCCGCGGACGCCGGTCGAGGTGCGGCTCTGGAACTCGCGCACCGCGGTCGCCTCGAACCGGATCGCCTTGCCCTGGCGGGTGGCGAGCAGGACGTCGTCCTCCTCGGTCAGCAAGGCGACGCCGATCAGCCGGTCGGTCGAGCCTTCGTCGAAGCGGATCGCGAACTTGCCGTTCGACGGCACGTTGGCAAAGGCGTCCATCGAGTTGCGCCGCACGCCGCCCTCGGCGGTGGCGAAGATGACGTGGAGCTTGCCCCACTGGCGCTCGTCCTCGGGCAGAGGCAGCACGGTCGAGATGGTCTCGCCTTCGGCCAAAGGCAGCAGGTTGATCATCGGCCGGCCGCGCGCCTGGGGCGCGCCCTCGGGCAGGCGCCAGACCTTGAGGCGATAGACCTTGCCGTGGGTCGAGAAGAACAGGACCGGCGTGTGGGTCGAGGTCACGAACAGGTTGGTGATCGCATCCTCGTCCTTGGTCGCCATGCCGGCGCGGCCCTTGCCGCCGCGGCGCTGGGCGCGGAAGGTCTCGAGCGGGGTGCGCTTGATGTAGCCGCCGAGGGTCACGGTCACGACCATGTCCTCGCGCTCGATCAGATCCTCGTCCTCGATCCCGTCCCAGGCGGGCGCGATCTCGGCAATCCGCGGCGTCGCATAGGCCTCGGCGATCTCGTCGAACTCCTGGCGCATCAGCGCGTAGAGCTTCACCCGATCGCCGAGAATCTCGAGCAGGGCGCCGATCGAAGCGGCGAGCTCGCGCAATTCACCGCCGATCTCGTCGCGGCCGAGCGCGGTCAGGCGGTGCAGGCGAAGATCCAGGATCGCGCGGACCTGGGCGTCGGACAGCTGATAGGATTGCGCGTCGCCGACAGGCTCGACCGCTTCGACCAGGGCGATATAGGGCGCGATCTCGCCGATCGGCCATTCGCGCGCGAGCAGGGCGGCGCGCGCCTCGGCCGGCGAGGCGGAGCCGCGGATGATCCGCACCACCTCGTCCAGATTGGTGACCGCGACGACCAGACCGAGCAAGAGGTGGGCGCGGTCGCGCGCCTTGGCGAGCTCATACTTGGCGCGCCGGGTGATCACCTCCTCGCGGAAGCGGACGAAGCTCTCGATGATGTCGCGCAGGTTGAGCGTCTCGGGCCGCCCGCCGCGAATGGCGAGCATGTTGGCCGGGAAGCTCGACTGGGCCGGGCTGTGCCGCCAGAGCTGGTTGAGGACGACGTCGGGAGTGGCGTCGCGCTTGAGGTCGATCACGACGCGGACGCCTTCGCGGTTCGATTCGTCGCGAATGTCGGCGACGCCGTCGATGCGCTTGTCCTTGGCCGCTTCGGCGATCTTCTCGACCAGGCCGTTCTTGCCGACCTGGAACGGGATCGAGGTGAGCACGATCGAGCGGCGGTCGCCGCGGCCCTCCTCGATGACGTGGCGCGCGCGCATCAGGATCGAACCGCGCCCGGTCTGATAGGCGGCGCGGGCGCCGGCCTGGCCGAGGATCAACGGGCCGGTCGGGAAATCTGGCGCCGGGATATGCTCCATCAACCCTTCGACCGTGATCGACGGATCGTCCATATAGGCTTTGCAGGCGGCGATGACCTCGCCGAGATTGTGCGGCGGGATGTTGGTCGCCATGCCGACCGCGATGCCGCCGGCGCCGTTGACGAGGAGGTTCGGAAAGCGCGCCGGAAGCACCTGCGGCTCGTCGCGCGACGCGTCGTAATTCGGCGTGAAATCGACCGTATCCTTGTCGAGATCGTCGAGCAGGGTCATCGCCACCTTGGCGAGCCGCGCCTCGGTGTAACGCATCGACGCCGGTGGATCGGGGTCCATCGAGCCGAAATTGCCCTGGCCGTCGATCAGCGGCACCCGCATCGACCAG
Source organism: Allosphingosinicella sp. (assembly GCA_041905385.1). Lineage (GTDB taxonomy): Bacteria > Pseudomonadota > Alphaproteobacteria > Sphingomonadales > Sphingomonadaceae > Allosphingosinicella. The sequence continues at coordinate 8,905 of JAYRLF010000087.1, read as the reverse complement.
CTCTGGGTCATGCGCGCGAGCGCATCGTAGATCGCGGCGTCGCCGTGCGGGTGATAATTGCCCATCACGTCACCGACGATCTTGGCCGACTTGCGATAGGGCCGGCCGGCGACGAAGCCGCCCTCCTGGCAGGAATAGAGGATGCGCCGGTGGACCGGCTTGAGGCCGTCGCGCACGTCTGGAAGCGCGCGCGCGACGATCACCGACATCGCATAATCGAGGTAGGAGGTCTTCATCTCCTCGACGATGGAGACGGGGGAAATATCGCTGGGTTCGATGGTCGGCGTTTCGCTGGCCAATTGCTGTTCCTGGATTTGTCTGCTTGAGGGAGCGCCGGAGCGCGGTGGTTGCAGGAGCCGATCTAGCCGATGCCGCCGCAAACCGCCACCCCGCGCGCGTACGCGCGTACGCGCGCGAGACAGCTCTCTTCAGATAGTTGTTTTCGGGCGATTTTCCAGTGTGACGCGGTTCAAGCCGCATTCATGGCTGGAGCCCTAGCCACCCACGCGCATTGGCGATAGATAGCCGGCGCTGTAACGAGGCCGGATCAGGATGGATTCGGCCCGCGGGCCAATGGGAGGGTATTCAGGGATGAAGGCACCCAAGGTCGCCATTGCAGCCTTGCTTTCGGCGTGCGGCCTCGCACTTTCGGTTCCGACCGCCGCGTCGGCACAGCAGCCGGCCCGGCCGCTGGCGCTGAGCAATCCGGAGCGCAATGCGATCGCGGCGCTGCAGACGGCGGCCGCCGGCGTCGACCGGGCCGCGCAGGATGCCGCGCTCGCCGCCGCGCGCAGCGTCGCCCAGGGCGCGGATGCGCGCTACGCCGTCGCCAATCTGCAATTCCTGATCGGCCGCGCCCGCGGCGACAATGCGATGCAGACCCAGGCGATCGACGCGATGATCGCCAGCGGCGTCCCCGACGCGGCCGAGCTGGTGCCGCTGCTCGCGCATCAGGCCTCGCGCGCCTACAGCGCCGGCGAGATGCGCCGCACCGACGCCTTGCTGACCCGGATGACCGAGCTGCAGCCGAACAATGCCGCGATCCTGGCCGATCACGCCCAGCTCAAGGCCCGGCTCGGCAACCGCAACGAGGCGGTCGCCCTGCTGCAGCGCGCGATCGCCGCCCAGCGCGCCGCCGGCGGCGCAGTCCCGGAAAGCTGGTATCTGCGCGCGGTCGCTTTGGCCGGCGAGGCGCGGCTGCCGGTGGCAACGGCGCTCTCTCGCGAGCTGATCGCGGCCTATCCTAGCCCGATCAACTGGCGCGACGTTTTGCTCACCTATCGCGGCACCGTCGCGGCCGATCCCGCGCTGTCGCTCGACATCAGCCGCATGATCCGCGCCACCCAGGCGCTCAGCGGCGAGCGCGACTATCTCGAATTCGCCCGGGCGCTCATCGCCGCGGGCCAGCAGGGCGAGGCCAAGGCCGTGCTCGACGAAGGCGTTTCGCGCGGCATGCTGACCACCAGCGAGGCGGTGGTGCGCGATCTCGTGACCCGGACGACCGCTCCTGCGGCTCAAGGCCGCAGCGGGCTCGCCGCGCTTCGTACCCGGGCGCTCGCCGGCACCAGCGGCACGCAGGCGCGCGCCGCCGGCGACACGGCCTATGGCTACGGCCAATATGCCGAGGCCGCTGAACTCTATCAGGCGGCGCTGCAGAAGGGCGGCGAGGATCCCAATCTGGTCAACAGCCGGCTCGGCGCGGCGCTGGCCATGGCCGGACGGCGCCCCGAGGCGGAAGCGGCGCTGCGCGCGGTGACCGGGCCGCGCGCCGACCTTGCCGGCTTCTGGCTCGCCTGGCTGGCGCGCCGAACCGTTTGATTCGCATTCTTATCCATGCGCCGAGAGGCGCTTACAGGAGGTTTTTAATGAACAGTGTCAAGCTTGCGACTGCCCTGTCGCTCGCACTCGGGACGGCTGCGGTGGCCGTCGCCCCGGCCCATGCCCAGCGTGCGCGCAACAATCAGCAGCAGCAACAGCAGCAGGCGCCGGGTCAGCAGCTGTCGCGCGAGGAAAGCGCGCTGATCGCCCCGATCGACGTCGCAATCCGCGCGCAGAACTGGGCCGAGGCCAATACCAGGCTGCAGGCGGCCCAGGCCGGCGTGCAGAGCCCCTATGGCCGCTATGTCGTCGCGACCCGCATGCTCCAGATCGGCCAGGGCACGCAGAACCAGCAGCTTCAGGCCCAGGCCGTCGACGCGATGATCGCGAGCGGCGCCGCGCCGGCCGACCAGATGCAGCAGTTGGTCGTCGCCCGCGCCCGTTTCGCGATCCAGGCGCAGGATTGGCCGACCGCCGAGCGTTTCCTGACCCAGGCCTTGCAGGGAACTCCGAACGACACCGAACGGCTCTGGCAGCTCGCCGAAGTCCAGATCCAGCTTCAGAAGAATGCCGAGGCGCTCGCCACCTATCAGCGGCTGCTTCAGGCGACCGAGGCGGCGGGCCAGACCCCGACCGAGGAGCGCGTCAAGCGCGCGCTCGAGATCGCCAACGCGCTGCGTCAGCGTCCGGCGGCGGCCGAGCTCGGACAGCGGCTGCTGCGCGCCTATCCGACGCGGGCCAACTGGACCGACGTGCTGGTGCGGTTCCGCGCGCAGATGCCGGACGAGGCGCAGCTGGCGCTCGACGTGCGCCGGTTCATGCGCGCGGCCGGCGCGTTCGCCCGTGACGGCGACTATCTCGAATTCGCCGGCCGCCTGTCCCGCGCCGGCCAGCCCGGTGAGGTCAAGGCCGTGCTCGACGAAGGCATTCAGCGCGGACTGGTCAATGCCAGCAGCGCCGAGGCGCGCGAGATGATCAACGCGTCCAACTCGCGCATCGCCGAGGACCGCGCGGCTTTGCCGGGCCTGCGCGCGAGCGGCCTGGCGGCGGCCAATGCCAATGCCGCGCGCATCGCCGGCGACACGCTCTATTCCTATGGCCAATATGCGGATGCCGCCGCCGTCTATCGGGCGGCGCTGACCAAGAGCGGCGCGGACGCCAATCTGCTCAACACCCGGCTCGGCGCGGCGCTCGTCGCCGCCAACCAGCGGGCCGAGGCGCAGGCCGCCTTCCGGGCAGTGAACGGCGGCGATCGTGCCGCGCTGGCGGCGCTGTGGCTGCTCTGGCTCGAACGCCCGGCCACCTGAGCCGGCTCTCACGCATCAGAAATTGGGGCGTCGGCCGCGGCCGGCGCCCCTTTTTCATGCGCGCGCGTCCGTCCCACTTTGCGACGGGCCGAATTCCCCCCTTTGCGCGCGCGAGCGGGAGGGATTAGCCCTGTCGATCGAGCGGACCGGCCGATGCCGGAAGGGCCGCCCAGGGGATCGGATGCGCTTCGACGATGCAATCACGACGGTGCTGGCGAGCGGGCCCGACAGGAGCGGCCGGCGGACCGCGCAGTGGCAGCAGCTGGTCGATCTGCTTGCCCAGCGCCGGGCCGATCCGTCGGGCGACATCGCGCGGCGGGCCTTCGCCTTCCTGCGCGAGCATCGCGCCGCCATCGATCCGGCCGTCCGCCGCCGCTCCGCTCTGTCGCTCGCCGGCCTCGCCGTCGATGCCGAGCTGATCGCCTTCTTCGCCGAGGACAATGCCGCCGTCGCGGCGCCGCTGATCGCCGGCGCCCGGCTCGACGACGAGGCCTGGCTGCGGCTGCTGCCGCGGCTCGGCCCGGCGGCGCGGGCATTGCTGCGTCACAGGCAGGATGTCGGACCCCAGGTCCGCCGTGCGCTCGGCCTGTTCGGGCCGAGCGATTTCGTGCTGGAAAGTCCGCCGGCCGCCGAAGCGCCGACCGCGAGCGAGGCGGCTGCCGCGGAGAAGAGCGAATCGCAGATTCGCGAGCTGGTCGAACGGATCGAGGCGTTCCGCCGCCATCGCGAGGAAGCCGGGCCGCCGCCGACGCCGGCCATGCCCGCCGAGCCGGCCGAAGGATTTCGCTGGGAGACCGGCGCCGACGGGATCATCCGCTGGGTCGAGGGGGCGCCGCGCGGTCCATTGGTCGGCCAGAGCATCGCCGCAATCGCCGAGCCGGGCTATCCCGGCGTCGACGGCCAGGCCGCCGGCGCCTTCGAGAAGCGCGCGCCCTTCCGCGACGCGCGGTTCAGCGTCGCCGGCGAGGGCCCGGCGGCCGGCGATTGGCGGATCTCCGGCGTTTCCTTCTTCGATCCACAGCGCGGCAGCTTTCTCGGCTATCGCGGCACCGCGCGGCGGCCGCGTCTCGACGAGGTGGCGCAGGGGCCGATGATCGGCGCCGGCGTGTTCGGATCGCAGCTGCCGGCCGACGCGCTGCGCCAGCTGATCCACGAGCTGAGGACGCCGCTCAACGCGATCATCGGGTTCGCCGAGATGATCGAGGGCCAATATATGGGGCCGGCGGCGACCAGCTATCGCGGCCGCGCCAGCGACATCATGGACCAGGCGCGCCGGCTGCTGTCGGCGGTCGACGATCTCGACACCGCCGCCCGGATCGAGACTCGCCGGCTCGAGCTCGACGCAAGCGCGGTCGACGCCGCCGCCTTGCTCGGGCGGCTCCACGAATCCTACGAGAAGGTGGCGCGCCAGCGCGGCTCGCACATGACGCTCGCGCTCGAGCCCGATCTGCCGATGGCGCGCGTCGAAGCCGGCGCCGCCGAGCGGATGTTCGGCCGCACGCTCGCCGCGACGATCGGTCTTGCCGAGCAGGGCGAGACGATCGCGCTGCGCATGGAATCGGTGCGCCGCGCCGACCGGCCGATGATCCGGCTCTCGGTCGACCGGCCGCAGGCGATCGAAGGTGTCGTCGAGGCGGCGCTGCTCGATCCCGGCTACAGTCCCGAGGGAGACTGGCCCGGCGCGCCGGCGCTCGGCCTCGGCTTCGCGCTGCGGCTGGTGCGCAACCTCGCCGAAGCGGTCGGCGGCGCCCTGCTGATCGATCCCGAGCGAATCTCGCTCTATCTGCCCGCTCTGGTCGAAAGCCAGGAGGCGGCCGGCGCGCCTTGAACGGGCTGGTCTTGCTCGCGATGCTCGGCTATGCGCCAACCCGCTTCGGGTCGGGGCCTGTAGCTCAACGGTAGAGCTGGCCGCTCATAACGGCTTGGTTGTAGGTTCGAATCCTGCCGGGCCCACCAGCCTTCGCTCCTGCGGAGCTTCGGCTGGCAAGCCAGCCGGAGCGGAGCTGGGGCGATGGACGTCAACGTCTGAGTTCGGTGTCGGGGAGTAGCGCAGCCTGGTAGCGCATCTGCTTTGGGAGCAGAGGGTCGCAGGTTCGAATCCTGTCTCCCCGACCACACCCCGAGCGCTCGTTAGCGCTTGGCCCCGCTCAGAACCTGATCGAGCACGCTCGCCAAAGTCTCCAGCCGATAGGGCTTGAGCACGACCGGCCGGCCGCCCGTGCCCGACTGGGCGATCTCGTCACTATAGCCGGTGGTGAGCACAACCGGCAGATCGGGCCGCTCGCGGGCCAGCTCGTCGGCCAGCTCCAGTCCGGACATGCCCGGCATCACGACATCGGAGAAGACCGCGTCGAAGCGCTGGCGGCGGACCAGGTCGAGCGCCTTGGGCGCCGAGGTGACCCGGCTCACCTCATAGCCGAGCTCGTCGAGCAGGACCTCGGCGAACTCGCCGACCTCCTCATTGTCCTCGACCAGCAGGATGCGGCCGCTCGCGCGGGAAGCGACGGGGGCGTGGGCATCCGCTGCCGCCTCGGCCGTGCCGACGCGGCTGCGCGGCAGCAGCAAGGTGATCGTCGTGCCGCGGCCGGGGTGGCTCTGGATGCGGACGTCGCCGCCGGACTGGGTGGCGAAGCCATAGACCTGGCTGAGGCCGAGACCGGTGCCCTTGCCAGCCTGCTTGGTCGTAAAGAAGGGCTCGATCGCGCGGCTCAGCGTCTCGGCGTCCATGCCGACGCCGGTGTCGCTGACCGAGAGCTCGATCATGTCGCCGCCGTCGGTCTCGCCGGCGGACGTCCGGATCGTGAGCTCGCCGCCACCCGGCATCGCGTCGCGCGCGTTGACGGCTACGTTGAGGACGGCCGATTCGAGCTGGGCCCGGTCCGCCTCGACCGTGCAGGGCGCCGACGACAAGGCGATGCTGACCTTGATCCGCTCGCCGAGGGTCCGGTCGAGCAGGTCGACCATGCCGCGGATCAGCGCGTTGAGATCGATCACTTCGGGCTGGAGCGGCTGGCGGCGCGCGAAGGCGAGCAACTGGCCGGTCAGCGCCGCGGCGCGCGCCGACGATTGGACGATCGCCTCGGCGAACCGAACCCGCCGGGAGTCGGCGAGGTCCGGGCGCCGGAGCATGTCGGCCGATCCCTGGATCACGGTCAGCAGATTGTTGAAGTCGTGGGCGATGCCGCCGGTGAGCTGGCCGAGCGCCTGCAGCTTCTGCGCCTGGCGAAGCTGATCCTCCGCCTTGGCGCGCTCGCCGATCTGGATCTTGAGCTCGACATTGGCATCGGCGAGCGCCCTGGCGCGGTCTTCGAGATCGAGATTGGCGCGCCGAAGCGCGGCCTGGGCGAAGCCGAGCACCCCGACGACGAGCGCGGCGAACACGACCAGCAGCAGCATCACGAAATAGCGGGCGAGCCTGGCCGAGAGCGGCTCGGGATCGGTGGCGAGCAGGACCGAGCCGATCCGTTCGCCGCCGCTTTGCACCGGCACGGTCGAAGCCACGGCGCGGCCGAGGCCCGACGGGGCGGCGGTCAGGGAGGAGGGCGGATCGGCGCCGTCGCGGCCATAGCCGGCGACCAGCGCCCCGGAGACGGCGTAGATGCCGACCGTCCGGACCTGGCGATTGACCCGGACGGCATTCACGGCTTCCTGGATGGCGGAGGGATCGCCGAAGTCGAGCGCAGCCGAGACGCTTGCCGCGAGGATCTCGGCCTGCACCCGCGTCTCCTGGCGCTGCATCTCGCGATAGGCGGATTCGTTCTGGACGATGACTCCGAAGCCGGCAAGCAGGAGCAGGCCGACCGCGAGGATGATCACCGACGGCGCGCTGGCCGGATCGCGGAGCCGCTGCCAGAGTGTCATGACCGACGCCGCTGGCGGACCGCCAAGGCCAGCCCCAGCAGTCGGGAGCTGATGATCAGGCCGCTTTCCGCCGCGCTCGCCTGGTCGACGAAGAAACGCACCCGGCCGCCGACCAACGTGAAATGGACCATCCCCCGGATCGCGCCGGCGCGCGCGTCGGTGATGGTGAGGGTCGGCTGGGCGCGCATCGCCGTCAGGAAGCGCGCCGTCTCCTCCGGATTGGCGCCACGCACGAAGGCGACATGGCAAGCGGCGCTATTCTCCGGATCGGCCAGCCGGCGCAGCGCCACGCCGCGCCCGTCTATCTGTTCGGCTTCGGCGGCGCGGTCGAGCAGCGGACCGAAGCTGTCATGTCCGATCACGCACAAATGATAAGGCTGGCCCGGCGCGGGCCGCATCGCGGCCGGCCATTCCACGTAGCGGGCAAATTTCGGAATGAAGGCCGCCTTGACGCCCGATTCGGTCGATTGCGCCTGCAGCGGAGCAATGGCCAAAGCCGCGGCCATGCCGACAGCGAGCAGGGCGCCGCGAATCAGAAAAAGTCCCTCGAGCCGGGACGGACCGCGAGACCGGCGGGTGCATCTGCAAGGGCACGGGAGACCGCGGCCATTGCGCCGCCGCCCGGCCACAGGGAGCAATCACGAGTCCTCGTCACGCGTCTCGCCTCACCGTTACCCCCCGGCGCCCGGTTTCTCTCGGGCGTGGTGCGGCAAAGGTCAAGCAATCGGCGTTAAGGCGCCGTAACCACGGCCGCAAACCGATCAGCGCGGGGCGGGCGCGATCGCTTCCGGCGCGTTGGCAACCACCGACAGCATCGCCGTCCAGGCGGCGACATTCTGCCGCAGCTGGGCCGGGTCGACCTTGTCGAGCGTGTCGTCGGGGGTGTGGTGATAGTCGAAATAGCGCAGGCCGTTCTGGTTGAGGTCGACCGTCGCCGTTCCAGCCGACGCCCAGGGTCCGAGATCCGCGCCGGCGCCGGCGCGCGTCGTGCCGCGGGTGATGCCGAGCGGCGCCAGCAGGCGGGCGATGCGGTCGCCGAGTGCCGCATTGGGCTGGGCCAGGCTGAAATTGACGCGCCAGATCCGGTCGGCGCCGAAGTCCGATTCGCCGACCAGGACGACATTGCCGTCATTCTGATGGGCGGCGCGATAGGCGAGGCCGCCGCGCCGGCCGACCTCTGCGGCGCCGCACAGGACGACCCGGATGGTGCGGCGCGGCTGGCCGGCCTGCATGATCCGATGGGCGGCGGCGGTGGTGATCGAGACGCCCGCGGCATTGTCGATCGCGCCGGTGCCGAGGTCCCAACTGTCGAGATGGCCGCCGATCACGATCACGCCGGCGGACGGATCGCTGCCTGGCACCTCGGCGACGACATTGCCGGACTGGCGGCGGCCGATATTGCGCGGCGTCAGGGTCAGCCGCATCCGCACGGGTCCGTCGCTGCGGCGCAGGATCCGCTGCAGCTGCTCCGCGTCCGGAATGGACAGGGCGCCGGCGGGAATCGGGCGAACGCCCTCGGCCCAATCCTGGACGCCGGTATGCGGATTGCGATGATAGTCGGTGCCGATCGATCGGACGACGATCCCGACCGCGCCCTTGCGCGAGGCGATCGACGGACCGAGCCGGCGCGGGCCGCCATAATAGCCGTAGCCGGACCCGTCCTGGGTCGGCCGCATGGCGTGGCTGACGAAGACGATCCGCCCCTGGACGATCGCGTCCGGCGCGGCCTCGAGATCGGCCAGCGTCTCGAAGCCGACGACCTGCGCCTCGACGCCGCGTTCCGGAGTCGCGCCGCTATTGCCGAGCGCGGTCACGGCGAGCCGCTGCGGGAAGGGCGAGACGATCTCGGCCCGCTCCTCGCCGCGAACCCAGACCGGCATGTCGAAATTCTCGATATGGACGTTGCTGAAGCCAAGCTC
>JAYRLF010000527.1:0-2267 GCA_041905385.1 Allosphingosinicella sp. | reverse complement strand
CGGCATCTGCCTCAACACCTCCGCCATGGACCCGGCAGCCGCGCGGCGGCTGTGCGATGCGACCGAAGACCGGCTGCAATTGCCCTGCACGGACCCGATGGCGTTCGGAGTCGAATCGATCCTCGACCAGTTGCTATGTTCCGAACCCTCAGCGCGCAGCACGATCGCTTCCCTCTGATCCGGCCGTTCCGGATCTCCCGCGGAACCAAGACCGCCGCCGACGTGGTCGCGGTCACGATCGGCGAGGGCGAGGCGATCGGGCGCGGCGAAGCCGTCCCCTACCCGCGTTATGACGAGACGGTCGAAGCCACGCTCGCGCAGATCGAGCAGGTCCGGCCGCTGATCGAGCAAGGCGGCGGGCGATCGGACCTGCTCGCGGCGCTGCCCGCCGGCGCCGCACGAAACGCGCTCGACTGCGCCTTGTGGGATCTCGAGGCCCGGCTCGCGCGCCGCGATGTCGCGGCGATGATCGGGGGCGCGGCGCTGCGCCCGATCCCGAGCGCGATGACGATCGGCATCGACACGCCGGAAGCGATGGCGAGCGAGGCGGCCAGGCTCGCCGACGCGCCGGTGCTCAAGGTCAAGGTGGACGCGAACGACCCCGCCGCGCAGATTCGGGCGGTACGCGCAGCGGCGCCGAAGGCCGCCTTCATCGTCGATCCCAATGAGAGCTGGGACAAGGCGCTGGTCGAGGCGATGCAGGACGTGCTGGTCGAGACGCGGGTCGGGCTGCTCGAGCAGCCGGTGCCGGCCGAGGAGGATGCCTGGCTGGAAGGATTCCGGCCGTCGGTGCCGATCTGCGCCGACGAATCCGTCCATGTCGCGGCCGATCTCGATCGCGTCGCGAAACGCTATCAGGCGGTCAACGTGAAGCTCGACAAGTCCGGCGGGCTGACGGAGGCGCTCGAGCTCGCGCATGCGGCGCGGGCGCGGGGGCTCGGCCTGATGACCGGCTGCATGGTCAGCTCGTCGCTGTCGATCGCGCCGGCCTTGCATGTCGCCTTGCTTTCGGATTTCGTCGACCTGGACGGCCCGGTCTGGCTCAAGGAGGATCGCCCGGGTGGGATCGCCGCGGAGCGCGGCATCATCCACCCGCCGGCCAAGGGATTTTGGGGAGAAGCATCGGCATGAAGCGGATTGCCCTGCTGGTCGCGAGCCTGATGCTCGGCGGCGCGGCGCAGGCCGAGCGGGTCGACCTGATCATCCGCGGCGGCACCGTCGTCAACGGATCGGACGCGCCCTTCGTCGGCGACGTCGCCGTGTCGGGCGACCGGATCCGGGCGGTCGGGCCGAGGCTCGACTTCACCGCGGCGCGCGTGATCGACGCGCGCGGCCTGATCGTCGCGCCCGGCTTCATCGATCCGCACACCCATCTCGGCGAGCAGCTCGCCAGCGACAATGCCCAGACCCGGATGGTCCCGGCCTTCCTGATGCAGGGCGTGACGACCGCCTTCATCGGCAATGACGGCGGCGGCGACGCGGATGTCGGCGCGGTGCTCGGCAGCGCGCAGCGCCGGCCGGTCGGGATCAATTACGCCGCCTACGTCGGCTTCGGCGCAGTGCGCCGCGCCGTGATCGGCGAGGCGGACCGGCCACCGACGGCGGAAGAGCTGACGCGGATGCGCGGCCTGGTCGCGACGGCGATGTGCCAGGGCGCGCTCGGCCTCTCGACCGGCCTGTTCTACGCGCCGCAGAGCTTCGCCGCGACCGACGAGGTGGTCGCGCTGGCCCGCGAGGCGGCGAGCCGCGGCGGCGTCTATGACAGCCACATCCGCGACGAATCCTCTTATTCGATCGGCCTCGCCGCGGCCGTCGACGAAGCGATCGATGTCGGCCGCCAGGCGCACCTGCCGGTCAACATCTCCCATATCAAGGCGCTCGGCGTCGACGTTCATGGCCAGGCGCCGGCGATCATCGCCCGCGTCGAGGCGGCGCAGCGCGCCGGCCAGCGCGTCACCGCGGACCAATATCCCTGGTCCGCCTCGGGCACGAGCCTGACCGCCTCGCTGGTGCCGCGCTGGGCGCTGGACGGCGGCCGGGCGGCGATGCTGCGCCGGTTCGACGATGCGAGCCTCACCGAACGGCTGCGCGCCGACATGACCGAGAATCTGCGCCGGCGCGGCGGTGCCGAATCGCTGCTGATCACCCAGGGCGCGCTGCGCGGGCAGCGGCTGTCCGAGGTCGCCGCCCGCCAGGGGACCGACCCGGTCAGCGCGGCGATCGCGGCGATCCGGGTCGCCGACGCCTCGGTCGCCTCGTTCAACCAG
>JAYRLF010000526.1:0-2273 GCA_041905385.1 Allosphingosinicella sp. | reverse complement strand
GGTCAAATTCGCGCCCGCCGGCGGGCGGATCACCGTCGCTGGGCGCGTCGAGGGCGATCGCGACGCCCGCGCCGTCGAGGATGACGGCCCCGGCATCGACGAGAGCCTGCGCGAGCGGGTGACGGAGCGCTTCTTCCGGACGCCCGACGCCGACGGCGTGCCGGGCTATGGCCTCGGCCTCGCCTTAGTCTCGGCCGTCGCCGCGCATCATCGATCCAGCCTGCGAATGGAATCGGCGAAGCCGGGCCTGCGGGTGCTATGGGTGTTCGAGCGGATAGGCCGCGACGGCGAGGTCTAGGCACAGGAGAAGCGGCGGCCCGGCGCTCCGGACCACCGCCCCCATCTCCTCTAGCGCCGTCCGCGTCCGCAGCGGGCGGGATCGGCATTGCTGCCGGAATCGCCGTCAGTGAGGCCGGTCGGGCAGCGCCGGCGGCGGCCGCGGCCATTGCCGGCCGGATCGGCCCAGCTGCCGCTGTCGCTGTCGGTGACGCCGCTGCCGCGCCGGCCGCGGCCGTTGCCCGCCGGATCGGCATTGGGCCCGGTGTCGCTGTCGGTGACGCCGCTGCCGCGGCGGCCGCGGCCATTGCCGGCGGGATCGGCATTGGGCCCTCGGTCGCTGTCGGTGACGCCGCTGCCGCGCCGCCCGCGGCCGTTGCCGACCGGATCGGAATTGGGCCCGGTGTCGCTGTCGGTGACGCCGCTGCGCCGGCCACGGCCGCGACCGACCGGATCGGCATTGGGGCCGCGATCGGAATCGGTGACCTGGAGCGCCTCGGCCGGCGCGCCGAGCACCGTCAGCGCGGCGCCGCCGGCAATGGCGCCGCCGGCGACGCGGGTGAGGAAGGAGCGCCGCGAGACGCGTCTTGTAGGTTTCATGTCTTTTCCCCTTTGTCTGACCTGTTGAATCGAGCCGCCCCGCGCCCTTCGGCCGGTGGCGGGCAGCCCTCGAATCGAGGGTCAGGTCAGTGGCGGGGCGCGGGCGCGATGATGATCGAAGACGGGAAGCGGCGTCAGCCCGCTTCCGGGGGCCCGGTCCGGCATCGCGGTCGGGACGGCAATGACCGGCGCGACGGCCGCCCGCAAAAGAACAGCCGGGGCGAGACGAGCGCCGGCGACGCCGCCGCCTTCGTCGCGCCGTTCGCGGGCACGCTGGTCCTTCTCGACCGGCGCCGTCCGGCTCGGCCCGAGCGAGACGTCGCGAGTGAAGCCGTTGAAAGCCGAGCCGTAGCTGACCCGCCAGGGCGCTGCGGTCGGCGCGACCGCGTGGATGAAGATGATGGCGAGCGACAGCCAGAGCCCGATGGCGAAAGCGCCGGCGCGCACGGCGCGGCTCATGCGGCGATCGCCTCCGGGCGGGCGACGAAGATCGGGCAGGCGCTCCCCACGCCTTGATTCTAAACCAAAACCCGGCCCGACCCAAGAGCGCGGCGGAAGGCCGCTCCAGCGGCTCGGCGTTTCAGCGCGCGGCGGGACGCGCGATCGGGCGCGCGACCCGGATCCCGATCGAATCGTCGCGATGGCCGGGCGGCTGGCGGAACCGGTCGGCGATGCGCAAATTGGGTATCGGGCTCCCCCAGGAACCGCCGCGCACGATCCGCCGATCGCAGGCCGCCCCCGGTGGCGGCGGCGGCGCTGCGTAGGAGGTGGTCGAGCAATCCTCGACCCATTCGGCGACATTGCCGATCATGTCGTGGAGTCCGAAGGCGTTGGCCCGATAGGAGCCGACCGCCGCCGTGTTGAGCGCGCCGTCGCTGCAGGCGACCACCACCCAATCGGGATAAGAGGGCAGAACCGACCGGTCGATGCCGTTCATATGGACGCATCCCTGGTTGGGATCGGGGCCCCAGGGATAAGCGGCGGCCGTGCCGGCGCGGGCGGCATATTCCCACTCGGCCTCGCTCAGCAGCCGGAAGCCGGCGCCGGGGACGAGCCGGTTCAGCCAGCCGACATAGGCCTGGGCGTCGTCCCAGCTGACGCAGGCGACGGGATGATTGTCCGCCTGCGCGAAGCCGGGGTCGCGCAGCGTCGAGACGCTGTCCATCGTCCAGGTGCCGTGGGTGACGCGATCGGTGAGACAGCCGACCCCGACCGGATGCCCGGTCGCGCGAAGGAACGCCTCATATTCGCCGCGGCTGACCTCGTAGCGGCCGACCGCCAAAGGTTCGGGGATGACGACGCGCCGCAGCGGCCCTTCGTCGTCGCGCCGGCCCGGCTCGTCCTCCGGCGAGCCGAGCAGGAAGCTGCCGGCCGGCAGGACCACCATTTCCGGACAT
>JAYRLF010000086.1:0-12343 GCA_041905385.1 Allosphingosinicella sp. | reverse complement strand
CATATGCTTGTGGAGCAGATAGCCATTGTCGCTGAGCACGTCGCCGATCGTGTCGAGATTGCGCCGCGCATAGTCGATCTCCTCGGCGAGCCGCCGGTCGAGCGGGTCGTCGGTCAGCGGCAGCGTGTGGATCGCGGCCACGGCCGTCGCGCGGACCGGCTCGGCCGGGTTGGCCGCCAGATCGGCGCGCGCCTGGGCGACGATGCGATCGACCCGCGCCTGATGCTCGGTGGTTGCGATGGCGGGCTTTGCAGCGAACTTGGCCAAGTTCATTCGAGATCCTCTGTGAATCGCTCGGAGCGCGCTCCGGTTGCCGTCCACTCTGCCCGACGCTGGTAAAGGCCGGCTTAATCATGGGTTGCGCCGACCCCTTAGGAGGCACAGCGGGGGCAGCCCGGCGACGCTCAGCCGCCGACCTGCCAGAGATGGATCGCCGCATGCGCCATCACGATCGTCTCGGCCGGCTCCCAGTTCGGCATGGCGAACTGGTAACCGACCACCCGGCTCCCGGGACTGAGCTCGCGCCGCAGCTTGCCCTCGAGCCAGCGATTGACGTGGGGCAGCAGGAACAGCGCGACGACCTCGGACGCGCTGAGATCGGCTGCGAACATATCGCCCTGCGCGAACGAGGCATGCGCCTCGATGCCGGCCGCGCGCGCCGCCGCGCGCGCCTCGGCGACGCGCGCCGGATCCAGGTCGATCCCATGAGCGACCGCGCCGCGCCGGGCGGCGGCGACCACGATTCGCCCGTCGCCGCAGCCGAGGTCGATCAGCCTGGTGCCGGCACCGACTTGCGCCAGGTCGAGCATGCGCTCGATCACGTCCGGCGGCGTGGCGCGATAGGGCGCATCGAGATGCCCCGGCGTGCCGGCAAATGGCCCGCGTTCGGACGCGATTTGGTTGGGGGATGGACCCTCAAGGTGCATCTCAATGGCCCTTGCGGTAGCGCCGTCTCGATACCGGTGCGCCTACGGCGTCCCGAGGGGCTTGAACAGGCGAATTTCAACACTTCGGCCAGCAAAGGCCGAATGACGGTCCAGCGCCCTCATGGTCGAGTTTGCGCACGGGAATCCGCTCGGAATATGCCGGCCGCGACCCGCCCGGCTTGCCATTGCCCGACCGCTAGGTACATGGGAATGGGGAAGGGGAGATCATGCGAAGGCTGACGTGGGACGAATTTCGGGACGCCGTCGGCACGTCCTATGCGGTCGACCTTCCGGATGAGTCGATCGCGCTCTCGCTGGCCGCGGCCGAGCCTCTTCCGGAGTCGGGTCGCGAAGGCGGCTCGTTCCGGCTCGAATTGACTGGCCCGTCCACTCCGATCCTGCCCCAGGCGATCTACACCTTTCGGGCCTCGGGCGAACCGTTCCAGATGTTCATCGTACCGATCGCCAGTGGCGCGTCCGGCGTCCGCTATGAGGCGATCTTCTACTGATCATGCGCGATTCGGCGCGCCGCCCTGCCACTCCTGCTGTTTTGTCCGACCGGCACAGCCTATGACGTTGGACTGCCGATCGACTCGATTTTCGGCGCGATTTTCTATCCCGCTCAAATAATTGACTATCGATTCGGACTCGACCTCAAGAAATCGTTTGCCTTCCGGGCCGAAGAGTCCGATGCTGTTGGTGAGCTTGGGGGGAGTCGCCACATGTCTGAGCCGTTCCTGGGCGAGATCAAGATCGTCCCCTACAATTTCGCGCAGAAGGGCTGGGCAAGCTGCAACGGCCAGCAACTGCCGATCAACCAGAATCAGGCCTTGTTCTCGTTGCTTGGCACCACCTATGGCGGCAACGGCCAGACCACCTTCGCACTGCCGAACCTGCAGGGCAGGGTGCCGATTCATTTCGGCAATGGCCATACGCTGGGCGAGGCCGCGGGCTCGACGGCGGTCACCCTGAACATCCAGCAACTGCCGACGCACGTCCACAATCCTGTCGCCCAATCGGCCACGGCAGGGACCAACATTCCCGACAATACAGTGCTGCTCGCCAACACGGCCCCGAACGACCTCTATACTGGTCCGGCGGGGCTGACGGCGATGGCGCCGGCAAGCATCACCAACGTCGGCGGCTCCCAGCCGCACAACAATATGGCGCCCTATTTGGTGCTCAACTACGTCATCGCCCTCCAGGGTATCTTCCCGTCGCAAGCTTGAGGTCGCGCTATGGCCCCCTATATTGGTGACATCAGGATGTTCGCCGGCAATTTTCCGCCGAATGGATGGGCGTTTTGCAACGGCCAGCTGATACCGATCTCCGAGAACGATGCCTTGTTCATTCTGATCGGGACGACCTATGGCGGCGACGGTCAGGAAACCTTTGCCCTCCCGAATCTGCAGAGCCGATTTCCGATTCACAAGGGAACCGGGCCGAGCGGCGTCACCTATCAGCTCGGCGAGGCGGCCGGGACGGAGCAGGAGACGCTGACGACGCAGCAGATCCCTTCGCACAATCACGCCTGGCTCGGCTCGACCAATACGGCGACGTCCGCGTCGGCCAATGGCACGGTCATCGGCAAGTCCACTCAGGTGGACATGTTCATCAATGCCGTGCCCAGCGATCCGCTCGCCCCGAACGCGCTCGGACCCGCCGGCGGCAGCCAGCCGCACGAGAACGTCCAGCCCTTCCTGTGCATCAATTACATCATCTCGCTGTTCGGCGTCTTCCCCACCCAATAGGAGCTTCGCGTGGCCGATCCATTCGTTGCCGAGATCCGCATCTTCGGATTCAATTTTGCTCCGACCGGCTGGGCGTTTTGCAACGGTCAGATCCTGCCGCTCTCGCAGAACACGGCGCTCTTCTCGTTGCTCGGCACCACATATGGCGGCGACGGCAAGTCGACCTTCGCGCTACCCAACATGCAGGGCAATGCGGCGATGCACCCGGGCCAGGGCCCGGGCCTGTCGCTGCGCGATCTCGGGCAGATCGGAGGCGCCGAGACGGTGACCTTGCTCCAGAGCGAGATGCCCTTCCACACCCACGGGCTGCAGGCCGCGGCCGGTGACGTAGCGGAGAGCAACGACCCGGCCGGCAACGCGATGACTCGTGCCAACCTTTTCGTCTATGAACCCGCCAATGCCGGGCCGACGGTGAACATGGCCCCCCAGGCGGTCGCGCCTGCCGGCGGCGGCCTGCCCCACACCAATATGCAGCCCTATCTGACGCTCAATTTCTGCATCGCGCTTCAGGGCGTCTTCCCTGCGCGGCCATGACCGAGGAGCTTCCCATGGAAGGCACTGGTAGCCGGCTTACCCGCCGCAACCTGCTTGGCGGCTTCGCCGCCGCCGGCGTCATCGCGGCGCTGGCCGTTGCGATCAAGAATCCCGCTGGCGTCCAGGGGGCTGGCAGTCGAATTCGCGAGGCATTCGATGGTCGCCCGCGCCGTCCCTCGCTCGCCACCGCGGAGAGCGCCCAGTGGCAGGAAGCGGTTGGCTCGGACTTCGCGATCGGTCACACGCGCATGCGCCTTGCTGGTGTGCGGCCGCTGCCTAAGACCGGCCCGCGTCCTTCCACGGTACGCCAGAACCCGTTCATCGCCGTGTTCGAGCTTCCGCTCGGCCAGACCTTGCCGGGCAACCTCACCTATTCGGTGCGTACGGCGCGCTCTTCCGCTTTCAACATCTTCCTTTCCGAATCGAGCGAAGCCCGCCGTCTGCTCGCGGTGTTCAACTGACCCGGCTTAGCCTGCCATCGGCCATTTGCATCTAGCTGGCCGCGGATCGGCTGCACCGAGCGGCACTGACATCGATCCCGGGACCATGGACTTGATGTCGGCCACACCGGTTCCAGCGCTGCCCCGGGCCGCAGCGCGCGGGGTCGTCGCCCGGCCGATGGTCGAGGCCGACCTCCCTTTCGCCGCCGCGCTCTATGCCTCGACCCGCGTCGAGGAGGTCGCGATGACCGGCTGGCCGCTCGACCAGCAGCGCGCCTTTCTCGCCCAGCAGCATCATGCCCAGCACAGCCATTACCGAATTCATTATGCCGGCATGGCTTGGCTGATCCTCGAACGGGAAGGGCAGCCGATCGGCCGGCTCTATCTCGACGACCGATCGGATGAGCTGCGGATCGTCGACATCTCGCTTATGCCCGACGCCCGCGGCCTCGGCATCGGCCGCGCTCTGCTTGAGGATGTCCAGGATCTGGCAAGGGCCGGGGGCAAGAGCCTGTCCATCCACGTCGAGAAGAACAACCCGGCGCGCCGTCTCTACGATCGCCTGGGCTTCGCCTTCGCTGAGGACAAGGGCGTCTACGATCTCCTCTTATGGGCACCCTGATCGGCCGGCCGATCCTCCACCCCAATATCGACGTGACCTGTCCGGCGGCACCGCCGCCCGGCCGAAGGCCGCGGAAGTCGCAGAAAGTTCCATAATGGATCTTTTTTTGTTGCGTCCCACCCTTTCCTTGCACAATTTGCGCGGCGGGGGAGAAAGATCATCGCTACCGACCACGGCCTTTCACGCCGCAACCTGCTGGCCGGCCTCGCGGCCGCCGGCACCGTCGCCGCCAACGCGATGGCGGCCAAGACGACCACGATGTTGCGCCGCTCGAGCAGCCTTGCGCGTGCCGGCTCGGGCCGCCCGGCCCGGCCTGCTTCGCTCGCCACCGCGGAAATCGAGCATTGGATGGCGGAGGTCGGCGCAGAGTTCGAGATCGCCTATACGCGCATGCGGCTTGCGGGGGTGAGGGCGCTCCCGACCGCCGGAGCGCGACCGCCGGAGATCCGCCAGCGTCCGTTCATCGCCGTCTTCGACCTTCCGCAGGGCGAGGCGCTGCCCGGCAATCTCGTCTACCGGATCGCCAATCGCGCCTATCCCGCCTTCGACGTCTTCCTGGCCGAACCCGATGACGGCCGCCTCAATCGGATGCTCGCCATCTTCAACTGAAGGAAGCGCGACGGCGCGACCGCCCATCCGGCGGCGCCCTGACACGCGCGTCCCGGTAGCGCCTGAATTCGGAAGCGGCGTCCCGGGGTCGATCAATCCCTCAGGGCCAGAATTCCCAGCCACCCAGCCCCGGCAACGCATTGTCAGGCACGAATGCGATGCCGGCGCTCGGCGCGGTCGCGCCCGCGGTCAGGCTGACGACGACGTTGGCCGCTGTTGTGGTCGGCGTATTGCCGTTGGCGTTCCAGGTGGCGACTGCGTCGTCGTCGAGACCCGCTCCGCCTTCGACGAACCCTTCCAGGAAAATCTGCGGGTTCGACGAGGCGTCAAGGTCGGAGACTCGCAGCCGCAGCACGTTGGTCGGGCCGCCGGCAAGGACGTCATTGTTGATCATGTTGACATAGACTTGCGCCGTCTCGCCGGCGCTGTTTGCGCCCGCGGTGATGTTGATGTCGGCGAGCGCTGTCGGGTTCGAATCGAGCGTATTGTTGTCCAACGTGAGATCGAGCCGGGCATTGCCGAAGCGGGCCTGCGCCTCGATCGCCGAGCTGCCATTGCCGGTGCCCATCGTGATGCTGTTGTCGCGCGCCTCGACGATTGCGGTCGTGCCGGCATCCTGCGGCAGGATGCGGATGCCCGATCCGCTCGCATTGGCGGTAATGACGTTCTCGTTGATCCGGCCCTCGATGTCGGCGCCGCCGAACGCGACGACGTTGATCGCATTGCCGCTCCGGCTCGTCACCATGTTGCCGATCACGTTGAACGTCATTTGCGAGGTGTCGTTCGCGCCCAGATCGACGCCAACGCCGGCGGCCGCCTGGCTGTCGATCACATTGTTGGTGATGTCGACGCTGACGGTCGAATCGTCTTCGCTGATGACCTGGATCGCTTGGCTGCGGATCCGCAGGAAGTCGCTGTCCATGACGGCGACATTGACGACCGGCGCACCGGCGGCGGTGCTGAAGCTGCGGATCTGGATGCCGCCTTCGCCGATCGGGTTGACCGGCCCCCCGGACGATGCCGTCTGGGTGTCGCGGAAGACGACATTGTCCACCAGCAGGTTGAGATCGACGTCGGTGTTGACGATGTCGAGGCTGTTCGTCTCCGAGAAGGAGATCTCGCTGTTCGAGATCGACGAATTGCCGGACAAGTTGACGAACTCGATCCCGCTTTCGTTGAGCGCGTTGCCCGCCAGCGTGATCGTGCTGTTGTCCATCACGAAGGTGGATACGTTGATGCCGACGATGCCGCTGTCGGCGGCGCCATTGATGTCGACATTGTCGAGCGACGCACCGGTGACACCGCTCATGTAGATGGCCGCATTGGAGTTGCTGACGTCGAGATCGGTCGAGGTGCCGTTGGTGGTGTTGGCGTTGGTCAGGGTCATGTTGCTGAGGCTCACCTCGGCCGTGCCGATCAACTCAATGCCGCGCACCCCGATATTCTGGATGGTGCCTCCCGAACCGTCGGTCGTGCCGATGCCGGTCACATGAAGCCCGCCCGCCGCGCCGGTATTGGCGAGGCGAATGCCATAGGCGCCGCCGTCGGCCGAGACGCTCTCGAAGGTGAGATCGGCGGCGCCGATCGACGTCCCGCTGACATTGATCGCGACCCCGGTCGTCGAGGTCACGCTGTTGCCGGCCCCGGTCGCGGTCACGCTTCCGCCGCTGGTGGCGTTGAGGCCGGTGCCACTGGTGGTGACGATGTCGAAGCCGCCGCCGAGCGCCAGGGTTCCGCTGTTGCCGACGAAGTTGACCGCCGTCGTGGTCAGCGTCGCCACCGTGCCGCCGCCGGCAAAGGTCGCATTGACCGACGCTCCGCTGATGTCGATGCCGCCGCCGCTGTGGACGCCGGTGATCGTGGTTGCGCCCGAGACGGTGAAGCTGCCGCCGACGCCGGCCAGGTCGATCGCGCCGCCGCTTGATCCGAGCGAGGTGGCACTGTTCAGGGTGACGTTGAGCGTGCCGCCGTCGTCAAGGTCGACGATCTGGCCGGTCCCCGTTTTGGCGACGTCGGTGACGGTCAGCGTGCCGACACTGCCGCCGCTGTCGGCGATGCCGGCGCCGCTCGTGTCGCCGATGTCGACGCCCGAGATTGCGTTGTTCTGGGCGACGTTGATGCCGTCGCCGGACGTGGCGACGATGGTCGGCCGCAGCGGGCCCGAAGCGACGCCGGTCAGGACCTGGCCGTCGAGCAGGTTGATGCCGTCGGCCTCGGCATAGGTGCCGGTGCCCGCGCGCAGGAACACATTGTCGCCGGTGCCGGGTCCGCCTGGCGTGCCTTGCGCCGCGTTGAACGCGGCGATCGACGTGAATGGATCGCTCGGGCTGCCGGTATTGGCGCTGCCGACCGCGCTATTGTCGATATACCAGTTGGTGCCGTCGGGCGGAATGACGTCCCCGGCGCCGGTGATGGTGATGGTCACGTCCTGGGTGACCGTTCCGCCATGGCCGTCGTCGATCGTCACCGTATAGGTCTGGGTGACGATTTCACCTTCCTCGAGGCTGTCGAGCGCGGCGTCGGAAACGCTGAAGTCCCAGCCGACGCTGTCGCCGGCCTGATTGACCGGATCGAGGCTGAACGTGCCGAGATAGCCGCCGCCTTGCGGTGCGAAGCTGGCGCTGTGCGTGTCGCTGAGATCGAGATCGTCGAACGCGATCGTGCCGCTGTCCTGGTGGGTGAAGGCATTCTCGTTGGGATCGTTATTGGGCAGCTCGGTGACCGAGCCCGAGGCGTCGGTTCCCCCCGCATCGATTGTCGGCGCGTCATTGGTGCCAGTGACGGTCACCGAGACGGTCGAGGAGGCGGAAGCGCCATGCTCGTCCTCGATCGAATAATCGAGGACGACGATCGTGCTTTCGCCGACGGCGAGATAATCGAAATCGCTGCCCGGATCGAACTGGACCTGATTGGCGACGACGCTGGCCGTGCCCTGGCCGGCGGGTGCCGAGGCGGCGGTCACGGTCAGCACGGCGCCGTCATCGACATCGTCGTCATTGGCGAGCACGTCGACCAGCACGGCCGCATTCTCGCTGGTGCTCGCCACGTCGGGATTGGCGACCGGGCCGTCATTGGTGCCGGTGACGGTGACGTTGATCGTCGAGGACGCGGTCGCGCCATGCTCATCCTGGATCGTGTAGCTGACCACCACGACGGCGCTGTCGCCGACATTGAGATGGTCGAAATCGCCGCCCGGGTCGAACTCGACCTGATTGCCGACGATGCTGGCGCTGCCTTGTCCGGCCGGCGCCGAGGCGGCGATGACGGTCAGCACGGCGCCATCATCGGCGTCGTCGTCATTGGCGAGCACGTCGACCAGCACGGCCGCATTCTCGCTCGTGCTCGCCATGTCGGAAATGGCGACCGGCCCGTCATTCGTGCCGGTGATGGTGACCTCGATCGTCGACGATGCCGACGCGCCAAATTCGTCCTGGATCGTGTAGCTGACCACGACCACTGCAGTCGCGCCGACCGCGAGATGATCGAAATCGGCGCCCGGGTCGAACTGGACCTGGTTGCCCACCACGCTCGCGCTGCCCTGGCCGGCCGGCGCCGAGGCGGCCGTGACCGTCAGCACGGCGCCATTGTCGATGTCGCTGTCATTGGCGATGACGTCGATCGTCAGCACCTGGTTCTCGGTGCCGGAGGCTGAATCGGGATTGGCGACCGGCGCGTCGTTGACGCCGGCGATGTGGAAGACGAGCGCGCCGGTGTCGGTCTGGCTGCCGTCGGAGACGGTGTAGTTGAAACTGTCCTGGACGCTCTGGCCCTGCGCCAGCGACTGGGCCGACGCGAACAGGGTGTAGCTGTAGGTGCCGTTGGCGTTGAGCGTCAGCGTGCCGTAGGTCCCGACAAAGATACCGGGAGTCACGGTGAGGGTCTCACCTTCGAAATCGAAGTCATTGTCGGTCACGCTCGCCGCGCCGCTGCTATAGATACCGCTGTCTTCATTGATGAAGACATGGTCGTCGACCGCGACCGGGGCATTCTCCCCGCCAATGTCGATCACCCGGTCCGCGAAAACGAGCCGTTCGATCCTCTTGACCTGGTCGTGGCCGTCGGCGCCGGCGCCGCCCTGGTGGACGATGTGGAGATAGCCGTCGAGGTTGAAGAACGTATATTCGGAGATCGGCCCCGAATAATAAGCCACGTCGAAGCCGTTGCCGCCGTCGATCACGTCGTCGCCGGCGCCGCCGGTAATCTCGTCGCCGCCGCTCAGCTCGTCGCCGCCATTGTCGCCGTTCAAGGTATCGTTGCCGGTACCGCCGCGGATGATGTCGGCGCCATTGCCGCCCGAGATGGTGTCGTTGCCGCCGTCGCCGTCCAGCGTGTCGCTGGAATTGCCGCCGGAGATGGTGTCGTTGTCCTCGCCACCCGAGATCGTGTCGCTGCCATTCCCGCCGTTCAGCTCGTCGTCGCCGCCGAGGCCGAAGATCGTGTCGTCACCGGTGGAACCGTTGATCAGGTTGTTGCTGTTATTGCCGGTATAGATAGGCACGTCTCTCTCCCCTCATCCTCGGTGGCGGGACGGCGCAAGACGAAGCTGGCAAAAACCATGGGTTTTCAATCGCTACGGATAAACCGGCGCGAAGCCTTTCCACGGCGTTTACGAAATAATCGATCCCCGCTTCCCCTCACGCTGTAACGACTTCGTCGCCGAAGTTTCGTTACCGCGACTCGACCTCGCTCATATTCGAGCACGCCAAGGTGACTCTGTGATGACTGCAAGTCCATAGAGAAAAAAGGTCGAGCGACGCGGCTGGATATCAGTGGGTTCTTCGGTGCGGAGACGAAGTCTCGGAGAATTGGGGCCGATTCGGCCTAATTCCTTTGCCCCGGCCCGAAAGGCGTTCTAGGCTGCGCGGTCGAGATCGACTTCATGCCCCTCGGCGCCGGCGATCGGCAGCGTGATCGACACCCGCGTCCGCCGGTCCTTGTCCTCGTCCACATCGATCTTGCCGCCATGGCTCTCGACGATCGTGCGGCAGATCGACAGGCCGACACCGAGTCCGTCGGCCTTGGTCGACACGAACGGCTCGAACAGATGGCCGGCCACTTCCGGCGCGAAGCCCGGGCCGCTGTCGGTGACGCTGATCCGCACCATCTGCTGCTCGATCTCGGCTGCGACGATCACCTCGCCCGGCGGCCGCGCCGCCGCCGCTTCGAGCCCGTTGGTGATCAAATTGATCAGCACCTGCTGGATCTCAATGTCGACGCTAGAGTTCTTAATGATTTGTGGATTCGTTCTACTCCTGTTCCACTCGTAAACAACGTGCCCAGCGGTCAAGATAAAATTGTCTCCGATCCGATACCCTGTGCCTGACACCTGTCCGTTCGGTTTGACATCGTCCCGGTATGGCCCATTCACAGTTACCTTGAAACCCGGCATCGATTAAACTCCTAATCTAAGCAAAGGACGCCCCAAGCAGCAGTCCCTTCTGGATCGAGGCGTCCACTTTCTATTGGCGATCTCGCACCTACTGCGTGACCAGCTATCCCCCCAAATGGCCGACGGCATGGAATTCTTGCTGACCACTGAGAGCAGAAGAGGGGATGATTATGCACGTAATTACGTTGTGCGAGTGACGCGCAAGTGGCACTGCCTCCACCAGACTGCTCCGTGCAAACGAGCGAGTCGGTCGTGGCGTCCGACCACGCCGCGCACCAGGGATGACGCAAGGAAGCGATGCGACGCGCGTTGAACGGTCTTTCGGCGTCGTAGCTCTCGCACAATGTTGCGAGACCTTGAGCTTCCGACTCGCTCGCAGACAGCCGTGCAGGCACTCTGCAAAAGCGCAGACCCGAGGCCCCGCCATCGCTGTAGTTTCCGCGAAATGCTAGTTCCGCCCTCGGCGCCGCGGCGGTAACGCAGAAGGGTTCGGACGATTCAGTCGAGCGAGCGTTGTCCATTGCGCAAAGCGCAGCGCCGTTGGGCCCTGTCCTCGAACATAATTTTTCCCAATTCGACCATTGGGGACACTGCGGGTTACGATCACCGAATGCTATCATTTGACGATCGGCCGAACGACTAGGGTTTAGCGCGAACGATGAGGAAATGCCTTTTTCGCTCTGAAGGGAGGCGTTTAAGGATGCCTCCCTCGAACAAGCCATGACCCCAACTATGCCGAGCGAAATTGTCGCGATCAGCGTCCTACGCATACGAATCCCTTCCCCTGACCCATAGAGTGTCAGACGCACCGGAAGTTGGCAAGGATTAGTTAATTGAGCCGGTAAACGTCATTGACTAGACATTTTTGTTGGAAGATTGTTATATGCGGCCGAAGTTCGTGCACAGCTCCACAGAATTCTGTTCCATATCATCGGGCGCGCTGCGAAGTCGGCTTGTCAGGTCACAAGTTAGGACAATGTTCAGGATGCAATCGCAAATCTAACAGCGCTATGCTGAAATAGCCGCTTGCCCTAGGCGGCCTCATCCAGGCCCTGCACGTGCGCCTCCGCCTCCGCGATCGGCAGCGTGATCGACACGCGCGTCCGCCGGTCCTTGTCCTCGTCCACCTCGATCTTGCCGCCATGGCTCTCGACGATCGTCCGGCAGATCGACAGGCCGACGCCGAGTCCGTCGGCCTTGGTCGACACGAACGGCTCGAACAGATGGCCGGCCACTTCCGGCGCGAAGCCCGGGCCGCTGTCGGTGACGCTGATCCGTACCATCTCCTGCTCGATCTCGGCCGCGACGATCACCTCGCCCGGCGGCCGCGCCGCCGCCGCCTCGAGCCCGTTGGTGATCAAATTGATCAGCACCTGCTGGATCTGGATCGGATCGGCGGTGACGCTCGCGTCGGGCGCGGGCCGCCGCGTGCACCGCACGCCCTTTATCCTCTTGCCCATCAGCGCCATCGACACCGACGCGTCGATCAGCTCGGCGACCGGAACCTTCTGGGTCGCGATCGTCTCGCGGTTGATCATCTTCCTGAGGCGCATGATGATCTCGCCCGCGCGGATCGCGCAGGCCTCGGCCCGGCCGATCGCCGCCTGGATCTGGCTCGCCTCGCCGGGCAGCTTCTGCGCCATCCGCCGGGCACCGCGCAGATAGTTCGCGATCGAGGCGAGCGGCTGGTTCACCTCATGCGCGATCGCCGAGGCCATCGTCCCCATCGCACTGACCCGCGACACGTGGATCAGCCGCGATTGCAGCGTCTCCATCTCGGCCATCAGCCGGTCCCAGGCCTTGCGCTCCTCGTCGACGTCGACGATCGCGACGACGCTGCCGATCCTCCGGCCGTCGCCGTCGCGCACCGGCCGGCCCATCAGCCTCAGCCAGGCCTGGCTGCCGTCGCCGCGGCCATATTCGACATCGATCGGGTGCGTGCCTTCCTCGGCCTCGACCAGCCTTTGCCAGGGCAGGTGCGCGTGCGGCGCGCCGCCCTCGACGCTCGGCACCTTGTGGCGCAGCAATTGCTCGACCTGCGCATTGACATTGAGCACCCGGCCGCCGGCATC
>JAYRLF010000525.1:0-2278 GCA_041905385.1 Allosphingosinicella sp. | reverse complement strand
CAGGACGGCGACCAACGCTGCCTGCTCGCAAGCATGTTCGAGGACCGCAAGGCCCTTTTCGTCGACCTGCTCGGCTGGAAGGTGCCGGTGGTCGGAAGTCGCTACGAGATCGACCGCTACGACCATGACCATGCGGTCTATTTCATCGAGGAGGATGAAGAAGGCCGCCACCAGGGCTCGCTGCGGCTGCTACCGAGCGACCGCGGCCACATCCTCGGCGACCTCTACCGAACGCTCTGCCGCGGGCCGGTGCCGAAGGGCCGCTTCATCTTCGAGATCACCCGATTGTGCCTGCCGGTCCGGCACAAGGCGGCGGCGCGCCTCGAGATCCGCAACCGCCTGATCTCGGCGATGGTCGACTATGCCCTCGCCAATCGGATCGAGACCTTGACCGGGGTGGTCCAGGCGCCGTTTCGCGAGCAGGTGCTGGCGATGGGCTGGCGGGCGCGGGCGCTGGGGCCCCTGCGACGGCTCGACGACATGCTGCTCGGTGCCTTCCGGGTCGAGATCGACGCCGAGACGCCCGGCCTGCTCGCCGCCAACAACATCTTCCGGCCGCTGCAGGAGCTGGTCGACGACTATCCCGCGCTCAGGGCCGCGGCCCGATGACCGCGACCGACCAATGGGCGGGCGAGCTCAAGGCCCAGGGCTATTGCATCATCCCGGATGCGATCGACGCGAGGACCCTCACCTACCTCAACGACGATCTCCACCCCGATTTCGAGAGGACGCCATTCTGCGTCGGCGACTTCTACGGCGAACGGACCAAGCGCTTCGGCGGCCTGCTCAAGCGCTCCGCTTATGCCGACGACTTCGTCCGCCACGGCCTCATACTGGAGATCGTCTCGATGATCCTCAGCCCGCATTGCGACCGGTTCAACCTCAACCTGACCCAGGGAATCGAGATCCATCCCGGCGCGCCGGCCCAGTTCCCGCACCGGGACCAGGACATGTGGGGCGGCCCCAAGGGCGACCTCGAATATCTGGTCAATGTGATCTGGCCGCTGACGCCGTTCACCCGCGACAATGGCGCGACCCGGATCTGGCCGGGCAGCCACCGCAACATCTGGTCGACCCCCTCGCCCGAGGAGGCGGTCCATGCAGAGATGGAGCCCGGCTCGGCCCTCCTGTTCCTCGGCTCGACCCTGCACGGCGGCGGCGGCAATGTCACGGAGGCGCCGCGGCGCGGCCTCATCGTCAGCTATTGCCTCGGCTGGCTGAAACCGTTCGAGAATCAATGGCTGGTCTATCCGCCCGAGATCGCCCGCCTGTTCAACCCGCGGCTCGCCGCCCTCGTCGGCTACAGCCAGCACCGCCCCAATCTCGGCAATGTCGAGGGCCAGTGCCCGTCGCGCCTGCTTGGGCCCAGGGCCGAGGATCATGTCGCCGCGACCGACGCGCTGCGTCCCGACCAGGCGGCGGCGCTGGCCGACTATGTCGCCGGCCAGCGCCGGGACGAGCGCGGCTGACCCGTCGCGCGGGCTGGCCGGATGGCGAAGGCGCATCCGGTCGCCGACTGGCGCGATCCCGCAGACTATGAGGCGCTGCGGACCGCGCGGCGCCCGGGAATCGCCTGGGAATGGCTGCGCCGCAGCGCCGCCTACCAGCTGGCTGCGGCGGCCCGGACCGACGACCCGCGCCGGTTCGGCCTGCACCGCTTCGCCCCGTTCGACCGGCCCTTCGCCACCGCCTGGCCGGTCTGGACCAGCGCGTCGGACCCGTTCGTCCTGTTCGCCCGCGCCCGCCGCGCGCGCGACCGGGACGACGCGTTCGACATCACATCTCTGCGACAGCTGGCGACCTGCTCGCCAGGCCGTGACGGCCTCGAACATTGGCTGTTCAGCGACGGCGCACATGCGCTCCGGCTCGACATCGAGGGCGCGAGCCTGCGCGACGGACCTTTGTCGCTGAGCTGGCGCCTCAACGGCTTCGCCCGGCTGCCGGCCCAGCTCGCCGCGCTCGCCCGACTGGCCGCGCTGCGGCGCCACGGCCGCCTGCTGCCCTCGCTCTACCCGCCGCTGCGCCGCGCGCCCCGCCTCGCGGCGATGCTACGGGTCCATGACGCGCTGGCCGAGGGCGCCGCGCTGCGCGACATCGCGGCCGCCCTCTACCGCGCCGGCGCGACGCGCAACTGGCGCGCGATCGAGGTCGATGCGCTGCGCCGCACCCAGCGGCTGGTCGCGGCGGCCCGGCGCGCGGCCGCGGCCCCGCCCCCCCCCCGGCGCGCTGGAACCCTGCGCGAGCCGCCCCCCAGGATCAATAGCAAGGCGCCCGGGGC
>JAYRLF010000524.1:0-2286 GCA_041905385.1 Allosphingosinicella sp. | reverse complement strand
CCGACCAGACCTTTCCGGCCAGCGCGACCAGGGTACAGACCGCGCTCGGCATCGACGATTGCATCGCCTTCGACGTCCAGGCGGTCTGCACCGGCTTCCTCTACGCGCTGTCGATCGCCGACAATATGGTGAAGGGCGGCATGGCCGATCACGCGCTGGTGATCGGCTCGGAGACGTTCAGCCGGATCCTCGACTGGGAGGACCGCACCACCTGCGTCCTGTTCGGCGACGGCGCCGGGGCGATCGTGCTCAAGGCCGAGGACACGCAGGATCGCGGCATCCTCGCCAGCCGGCTCCACGCCGACGGCCGGCATAACGAATTGCTCTATGTCGACGGCGGCGTCTCGACGACGGGGACGGTCGGCAAGCTCCGGATGAAGGGCAAGGAGGTGTTTCGCCACGCGGTCGTCAACCTCGCCGAGGTGATGAACGAGGTGCTCGAGGCCTCCGGTCACAAGGCCGAGGAGGTGGACTGGGTGGTGCCGCACCAGGCGAACAAGCGGATCCTCGACGCGACTGCGAAGAAGCTCGGACTCGCGCCGGAGAAAGTGATCGTCACTGTCGACCAGCATGCCAATACCTCGGCCGCCTCGGTGCCGCTGGCGCTCGATTCGGCGGTGCGCGACGGCCGCGTGAAGAAGGGCGATCTGGTCGTGCTCGAGGCGATGGGCGGCGGCTTCACCTGGGGCGCCGCGATCGTGCGGCTTTGAGGCCCTCCGGACGCAGCTAACCTAAGGTAACAACCCAGAAAGTCACGTTGCGCTGAGGCGCAAGCTGCTCTACTGTGACGGTTTAAAGACCGGGTGGGGGAATGGGATCCATGGCAGACGCAGGATTGATCCGAAAGCCACAGGTCGGCACGCTCACCCGCGCCGATCTTTCGGACATTGTCCATCGCGAGATCGGCCTGTCGCGGGCCGATTCGGCCGGCATCGTCGAGGGAATCCTCGCCCATATGTGCGAAGCGCTTGCCGACGGTCAGAACGTCAAGATCTCCGGCTTCGGCAGCTTCATCCTGCGCGACAAGGGCGAGCGGATCGGCCGCAATCCGAAGACCGGCGTCGAGGTTCCGATCGCGCCGCGGCGGGTCCTCACCTTCCGCGCCAGCCAGATCATGCGCGAGCGGATCGCCCGCGGCGACTGAGCGCCGAATGGTCCAGTCGAACCGCAAGAGCGAGCACGCCTTTCGGACGATCGGCGAACTTGCCGGCGAGCTTGGCATCCCCCAGCATATATTGCGTTACTGGGAGACGCGCTTTCCGCAGCTGAAACCGCTGCAGCGGGCCGGCAATCGGCGCTATTATAGACCCGACGATGTCGCGCTGGCGCGCAGGATCCACCGGCTGCTTAACCAGGACGGCTATACGATCCGCGGCGTCCAGCAATTGCTGTCAAAGGGCGGCGGCGAGGACGCCGGCGAGGCGGCGGTCGGCGCGACCGGGGCGACGCCGGCCAACCAGCACGATCCCTTCCCGGTCGAGGAGCTGCGCGAGCTCCGGACGACGCTGGCGCGGGCGCTGGCGGAGAGCGACATTAACTAGCCGCCGATGGGGAAGCTCAAGCGCAAGGCCTATGAGGAGCTGCTCGAGCCGCTCCAGCACGAGCTCGCCGACATGGCGCATTGGGTGCAGGAGACCGGACAGCGGCTGCTGATCCTGTTCGAGGGCCGCGACACGGCCGGCAAGGGCGGTGCGATCGGCGCGATCGCCGACCGGCTCAATCCCCGCAGCTGCCGGATCGTCGCCTTGCCCAAGCCAAGCGAGCGCGAGGCCTCCCAATATTATTTCCAGCGTTATGTCGCCCACCTGCCCGCGGCCGGCGAGATCGTGCTGTTCGACCGCAGCTGGTACAATCGCGCCGGCGTCGAGCGGGTGATGGGCTTTTGCAGCGAAGCCCAGGCCAAGGCCTTCCTGGCGGCCGCGCCGGATTTCGAGCGCCAGCTGGTCGGCGACGGCATCCTCCTGTTCAAATATTGGCTGACCTGCGACCAGGCCAAACAGGAGGAACGGCTCGCCGAACGCGCCGTCGATCCGCTCAAGCGCTGGAAATTGTCGCCGATCGATTTCGAGGCGCGGCTCAAATATCGCGACTACACCAAGGCGCGCGAGGCGATGCTTAAGGCGACCCACAGCGACCACGCGCCCTGGACGCTGGTCGACTTCAACGACCAGCGCCGCGGCCGGCTCACCCTGATCCGCGACCTGCTCAACCGGCTGCCGGACCGAAAGGTCGACACGCCGGCCGTGACGCTGCCGCCGCTACCGGCGCCGCCGCAGAAGGAGCGGT
>JAYRLF010000085.1:9860-12406 GCA_041905385.1 Allosphingosinicella sp. | reverse complement strand
GCTCGTCCTTTCCGCGCCGGCCTGGGCGCAGCAGCCCGAGATCGTCCGGCTCTGGCCCGGCGATCCGCCCGGCCACGGCCGGCCGCAGGGGCCCGAGCGGATCGGCAGCGAGGGCGCCGGCGAAGGCGCCGTCTCGAACGTCACCGAACCGCGCATGGAGGTCTATCGGCCCGAGCGGCCGAACGGCACGGCGGTGCTGGTGCTCGGCGGCGGCGGCTACTTCCGGATCCAGATCGAGAGCGCGGCGCGGCCGATCGCGCGGTGGCTGCAGGGCCAGGGCGTCACCGCCTTCGTCCTTTATTACCGCCTGCCCGGCGACGGGTGGAATGCCGACGCGCCGTTCCAGGACGGGCAGAGGGCGATGCGGCTGATCCGTGCGGGCGCCCAGGGCTGGCGGATCGATCCGCAGCGGATCGGCCTGATCGGCTCCTCGGCCGGCGGCCACCTCGCCGGCATCCTCGCGACCCGCGGCGCGCATGATTTCTATCCGGCGATCGACGCCGCCGACCGCCTGTCCGCGGTGCCGAGCTTCGCCGCCCTGATCTATCCGGTGGTGTCGCTGCGGCCGCCGCTCGACACGACCCGCACCGCCCGGCACCTCCGCCCCCTGCCCGACGCCGCGGCCCAATTTTCGGTGGAGGAGCATGTCACCGCGGCGACGCCCCCCATCTTCCTCGCCCACGCCGCCGACGATCCGATCGCCAATGTCGGCCACAGCCTCGCGCTCGACGCCGCCATGCGACAGGCCGGCCGCCCGTCGGAGCTGCACGTCTTCGAGAGGGGCGGCCACAGCTGGGGCATGGGCGCGCCGGGTTCGCAGGTTTCGGCCTGGCCGCTGCTGCTCGCGAACTGGATGCGAGTGCACCACTGGCTGGCACCTGCTACCGCATCTGAATGAGCGTTGTTCCAGCGTCGTTGAGACGAGAATTTCGGCGCGCCGGATGGCTCGAAGGGCGTAAGCAGCCGGTCGACCCGAGGGTCCCACCGGATCACCCAGCTCACGTGATACTCGAAGAGCTGGGAGGCCTCGCAATCGTGCGTCGGCCCCGGGGCCTCGAGGTCTTCGACCCATGGCGTCTCGTCATCGTGGAGTTCAAACACGTCATCGACGAGGGTCGGGACGTCGCCGCTTGGGAGGCTGCGCTACAAGCCACCGCCATTGGGATTGGCGAACTCCACAACGCGCACGGCGAACTGTACATGACCAATCGCGGGCAGCTCTTCGGCATCAGCGTCATTCATCCGGCCTGCTTTTTCGAAGGCAGGACGTTTGACGAAGCCATCACGGCCATCGTCCAAGAGAAGCGATCGCGCCCGATGCTGCTCCCGGGTCAGGATCGCGTCGAGCTCTATGGGGAGGAATTCCTGCAAGGCGACGCCGAGGTTGTTGGGCCGACCTCGCCCGAATGGCTCTAGGCTTCGGACCAATCGAACTGCAGCGGCGCCTCGCGGAAGGCAAACCGGTCGAGATGGCGCGCCACCGCGCCCTTGAGTCCCTCGAGCTGGCCCGGCGCCGAAGCAAGGATCCGGCAGGTCAGCGCCTCCGGTCCGGCTTCCATCGTCACCACGCCCTCGCCCGGCCAGTCGGCGCCGCGCGCGTCGCGGGGGAAGGTGACCTTCCCCCGCTGCGGATCGAACTCGACGGCGAGATTGTGCTGCCAGTGCTTGCACAATTGCTGCAGGTAGCGGCTGGCGTGGGCCGTCGGCACCTCGGCCGTGCTGCTGAAGCTCATTCCTTCTTGAGCCTTTCGATCTTCTGCGCCGCCTCGTCGAGGATGGCGGCGATGTCGTGCAGGGTCTGCTCGTCGACATCCTCGCGGGTGGCGCGGTGCCACAGCGCCGACAAAAGGTTGCCGACCGCG
Organism: Allosphingosinicella sp.; assembly: GCA_041905385.1. Lineage (GTDB taxonomy): Bacteria > Pseudomonadota > Alphaproteobacteria > Sphingomonadales > Sphingomonadaceae > Allosphingosinicella. The sequence goes on along the minus strand of JAYRLF010000085.1, from coordinate 10,544 downwards.
CGCTTGATCGGCGCGCCGCCGGCCTTGCGCTGGTCGCTGCCGGCGCCTTCGAGCCGCTCGAACAGGCCGGCGACCTCCTCGTCCTTTTCCTCGAGATGGGCGCGGCCCTCGTCGGTGATCGCGAACGCCTTGCGCGCGCCCTCGCCCTTGGCCTCCTCGATCAGGCCCATGTCCTGGAGCATGGTCAGCGTCGGATAGACGACGCCCGGGCTCGGCGCATAGGCGCCGTGGGTCAGCTCCTCGATCGCTCGGATCAGATCATAGCCGTGGCGCGGCTGATCGGCGATCAGCTTCAGCAGGACGAGCCGCAGCTCGCCCGCGTCGAACATGCGCCGGCGGCCGCGCCGGCCCCAGCCGCCGCCCCCGCTCCAGTCGCCGTCCCAGCCTCCCCAGCCGCGGCCCCAGCCCTTCGGCCCGAAATTCATCGCGAACAGACCTTCCGGAAATTCGAAACCGCGCGGCCCGCAGCCGCCCATCTTGAATCGCATGCCCATGGCAGCCTCCTTCCCAAGTAAGGCAGAGATATATCTTTTGATCGTGAGCAGTCAAGATATATCTTGGAATGTCTCGGAGCCACCCATTCTCCCTGTCGCCGAAGGCGATGGGGAGGGGGACCGGCCGAAGGCTGGTGGAGGGGCAACAGCGCCGGGTGGCCCCCCCACCCACCAAAGCGAAAAATACGCA
>JAYRLF010000085.1:3899-9850 GCA_041905385.1 Allosphingosinicella sp. | reverse complement strand
CCTTCGGGGGGGGGGGTGGGGCCCGGGGGTCTGGGGGGGGGTGGGCCACCCGCGCCGGATGGCCCCTCCACCATCCTTCGCTAAAGCTACGGATGGTCCCCCTCCCCATGAGGCTTCGCCTCACAGGGAGGATGAGAAGGCATCACCTCGGCGCGCGCACCGTGCGGTCGAGGAAGCGCGTGATCGTGCGCCACAGATGAAGCTGCCGCGCCTCGCCGGGGACGCCGTGGGTGGCGCCCGGATAAACCATCAGCTCGAACGGGCGCCCGGCGGATTGCAGCGTTCCCATCAAGGCGGTGCTGTGCTCGAACACGACATTGTCGTCGGCCATGCCGTGGATCAGCAGCAGCGGATCGGCGATGCGCGACGCGGTCGGGATCACGTTCGACGCCTGATAGGGCGCCGGGTCGGTCGCCGGATTGCCGAGATAGCGCTCGGTATAATGGGTGTCGTACAGCTCCCAGCGCGTCACGGGCGCGCCCGACACGGCGGCGGCAAAGGTGCCCGGCGCCGCCTCGAGCAGCCGCAGCGCCATATAGCCGCCATAGGACCAGCCGTTGACCGCGATCCGCTCGCCATCGACCTCCGGCCGGCCGCGCAGCCATTCGACCCCGGCGAGCTGGTCCTCGACTTCGACCGTGCCCATCGCCCGATAGATATGGTCCTCGAACGCCTTGCCCCGCTGCGGCGAGCCGCGGCCGTCGATCGAGAAGACGATCCAGCCCTGGTCGACCAGATATTGGTGCAGCGGATTGCCCCAGCTGCGGGTCACCTGGCGGCCCGCGCCGGGCCCGCCATAGACCTGGACGAACACCGGATAGCGCCGGCCGGGCTCGAGCGGCGGCGTCGTCATCCGATAATGGAGCGTGGTGCCGTCGCGCGCGGGAATCGTTCCGAAGCTCGGCGCTTCATGGCTGGCGAGGAACGGGCCGTAGGGATGATCCGCACCGAGCCGGTTCTCCTCGATCCAGGCGATCCTCTGCCCGCTCGTGTCGGCGAGATAGACCTGCGGTGGCTGGACCGGGCTCGAGCGGGTGACGAGCGCGCGGGTCCCGGCGCCGTCCATCTCGACCGCATTCCACCAGCCGGCCTCGGTCAGCCGGCGCGGCGCGCCCGGCCGCGACAGGCCGACCGAATAGAGATGCTGCTCGAGCGGCGTGTCGAGATTGCCGACGAAATAGATCCGCCCGGCGCGCTCGTCGACGCCCACGATCCGGTCGACCTCCCAGTCGCCGCGCGTCAGCTGGGTCCAGCGGCCGTTCCGGAAGCGGTAGATGTGCGAGAAGCCCGACCGCTCCGACGTCCAGATAAGGCTGCCGTCGCGCAGCGGCCGCAGATTGTCGTGAAGGTTGATCCAGGTCTCGGACGTCTCGCTGAACAGCACGGTCGAGCGGCCCGTGGCCGGATCGACCGCGAGCAGGTCGAGCCTCTTCTGGTCGCGGCTCTCGCGCTGGACGAGCAAGGTGCGGCCGTCCGGTGTCCAGTCGACCCGGGCGAGATAGATGTCGGGATCGGCGCCGAGGTCGACCTTGACCCGCTGCGAGCCGTCCGGTGCCATCACATGGAGCTCGACCAGCGCATTGGGCGTGCCCGCCGCCGGATAGCGCTGCTCGAACGTCCGCGTGCCGTCGGTGCCGATCGCGGTGCGCGTGACGGTCCGGACCGGCGCCTCGTCGACCCGAGCGACCGCGAGCCAGCGGTCGTCGGGCGACCACCAATGGCCCTTCTGCCGGCCCATCTCCTCCTGCGCGACGAACTCGGCCGATCCCCAGCTGACCGTGCCGGCGCCGTCGGAGGTGAGCGCCCGCTCGTTGCCGCCGTCGGCGTCGATCACGAACAGGTTGCGGTTGCGGACGAAGGAGAGATAGCGGCCGGTCCGCGACACCTGCGCGTCGAGCTCGGTCTCGGCCGTGTTCGTGATCCGCCGGACATTGCCATCGGTGCCCGCCAGATAGAGGTCGCCGTCGAGCGGCACCAGGATGGCGCGGCCGTCCGGCGACCATTCATAGCTGACGATGCCGCGCACGCCGCCGAGCCGGGCGCGCTCGCGGCGCATCATCTCTTCCTCGGACAGCTGCGCGCCGCTGCCGACCCGGGCGCTGTCGACCAGCATCCGGGCCTGGCCGGTGGTCGTGTCCACCGCCCACAGGTCGAACCGGTCGCGATCCTCGGCGCGGTTGCGCAGCAGCGTCGCGAGCCGGCCGTCCGGCGACAGCTTCAGCAGGCGCGGCGTCGGCCCCGACAAGGACGGGCTGGCAAAGATCCGCTCGAGGCTGAGCTCCTCGGCGGCGGCGGGGGCGGCAAGGCCGGACAAGGCGGCGGCGATCAGAAGATTACGCATGCGCAGTCGGTAGAGGATGAAATGCGCTCCTGCCATCCTTCCTGTGAGGCGCAGGGATCGATCCTGCGCCCCGACCGGGCAAGCAGGGTCCGACACGTCAATCGAGTCATTCCGGCGAAATGATGGGGCCCCCATCCCGCTGTCCGGGGGACAGCGGAGCCCCATCATGGAACCCATGAACACGGTCGGTCGGGACTGATTTCGGCCAGCGTTCATGGGCCCCGGCTTGCGCCATAAGCGCTGAGTCAGCGAGATCATTCCCCTCCCTGAGTACAGGGAGGGGTTAGGGGTGGGTCGGTCTCCACCCGCAGTGACTCTCCGAAAACTTACCCACCCCCGGCCCCTCCCTGCGTGTAGGGAGGGGAGATAGTCTGAGCGGTCAGCGTTCGTTCTGCTCGCCCCCGGGGACCTGGCCCTTGCGGCTCCCCCTCCCCATCCGCTTCGCGGATAGGGAGGATAAGCAGACCCCTCAGCTCGACGGCCGCGTCACAGCCAGGATCTTCAGCATCCGCCTGTCCCCATTCGGATAGGGCCAGGAAATCGACTGGCCGACCCGCAAGCCGATCAGCCCCGCCCCGATCGAGGTCAGGATCGAGACCCGGCCGGCGTCGACGTCCGCATCGCCGGGCAGGACCAGCCGGAGCCTGCGCTCGGCGCCCTTATGCTCGTCGAGGACGACGACCTCCGACCCGATCGTCACCACGTCCGCGGGCATGTCCTCGGCCGAATGCAGCTCGGCCCGGTCGATCTCGTCGAGCAGCAGCTTCGACAGCTCCGGCGACTGCCGCCCGATGCCGAGGGCGAGATCGGCGATCAGGTCATATTCGGCCTCGATCAGGTGGATCGGGGGCTTCGCGGTCGAAGCCTTGTCATTCACGATCGTCATAACACTCTCTATTCATGGGTAGCGCGCGCCGCCGGCCGGCCGCTGGGCCGCGCCGCTCGAGCGCTCTGGAATTTTCGAAAGGATCGGCCCCGGACTCGTCGACCGGGGCGTCGGAGTCCGGGGCTAGATGCCTGCGAGCAGCTGGCCCGAATGGTTGCGATGTCGTCGGGTTCTGGGCTGGCACCGCATGATGGGCGGGATTGTGGGTCGCGGGGACCGGCCAGTCAACCTTCGCCATCTCCGCCCCGACGGGGCCGACAAACGTCCCGATGCGTTGCCGGGCACAATCGGCTATCCCCGGCCCATCAGGATCGAAGATGATGCGCGACAGCACGGAACGGATGCCCGCTCTGTTCATCGGCCATGGCAGCCCGATGAACACGCTCGAGCTGAACGATTTCACCCGCTTCTGGCGCACGCTCGGCGAGCGGCTGCCTCGGCCCAGGGCGCTGCTGCTCGTCTCGGCCCACTGGTACATCGGCGCCACCGCGGTCACCGCCATGGCGCGGCCGCGGACGATCCACGATTTTTACGGCTTTCCGCCCGAGCTGTTCGCCTTCGATTATCCGGCGCCGGGCGCGCCCGACGTCGCCGGGGAGATCGTCGAGATCGCCAAACCGCACTGGGTCGGGCTCGATCGCGACCAATGGGGCCTCGACCATGGCAGCTGGAGCGTGCTCGCCCATCTCTATCCGGAGGCCGACATTCCGGTCGTGCAGCTGTCGATCAATGCGTTGAAACCGCTCGACTACCATGTCGCCCTCGGCGCCCGCCTCGACGCGCTGCGCGATCGCGGGATCCTGATCGTCGGCAGCGGCAACGTCGTCCACAATCTGCGCCGGGTCCAATGGGACAGCCCGGACGGCGCGTTCGACTGGAACCGGCGCTTCGACGAGGCGGCGATCGACCAGCTCGCGCGCAGCCCAGGCGAGATCCTGAAGCTGACCGAGCATCCCGATTATGCGCTGGCGGTGCCGACGCCGGACCATTTCATTCCCCTGCTCTACATCGCCGGCATCGCCGCGCGGCACGGCGCGGCCGACGCCCTGGTCCAGGGCTATGCGATGGGCTCGTTGTCGATGACCTGCTTCGGCGTCGGGACCGAGCTCGGCGCCAAGGCCGCCGAGGGCGCCGCGACGCTGCCGCCGGGCGTGCCGCCCGATCAGAGCAATATGTGATTGGTATCCTCCCTGTGAGCGAAGCTCATGGGGAGGGGGACCAGCCGTAGCTTTAGCGAAGGCTGGTGGAGGGGCAAACAGCGCCGGACTAGCCCCTCCACCGCGCTACGCGCGGTCCCCCTCCCCATCCGCTTCGCGGACAGGGAGGATAAGAGAGGAAGGACAAAAAAAGCGGGAAGAGCATCGCCCTCCCCGCTCTCTCATTCGCTTGCCCGAGGCGTTCAGCCCTCGCTGGTCTCGGCCTCGGCCTTCGGCGCGGCGGCCGCCTGGCCGATGCGCGGATCGCGGCGCTCGGCGATGCGGGCGGCCTTGCCGGTGCGGCCGCGCAGATAATAGAGCTTGGCGCGGCGGACGTCGCCGCGGCGCACGACCTCGATCGAATCGACGTTCGGCGAATAGAGCGGGAAGACGCGCTCGACGCCCTCGCCGAAGCTGATCTTGCGGACAGTGAAGGAGCTGCCCAGGCCCTTGTTGGCGCGGGCGATGCAGACGCCTTCGAAATTCTGGATGCGGGTGCGCTCGCCCTCGACCACCTTGACGCCGACGCGGAGCGTGTCGCCCGGACGGAATTCGGGGATCGCCTTGTTCGACTTGAACTGCTCGATCGCCTCGGCCTCGAGCTGCTGGATGACGTTCATTTCTTCTCGCTCTCTTCTTCGCGCCGCGCGCCAGAGGGCGGTGGCCTTCGTGCGCCCCCGTGGCGCTCGATCAGGTCCGGCCGCCTTAGCCGTGTCTCTTCTTCCGCCCGTGCCTTGCGCCAGGCGGCGATCTTCGCATGATCCCCCGACCGCAGCACCTCGGGGATCGTGCGCCCTTCCCACTCTTGAGGACGGGTATATTGAGGGTATTCGAGAAGGCCGCTTTCAAAGCTCTCCTCCTCACCGCTCGAAGCCGCGCCCATTACCCCGGGAAGCAGCCGAACGCAAGCGTCGAGCAGGACGATCGCGCCGGGCTCGCCGCCCGACAGCACATAGTCGCCGACCGACACCGTCACGATCGGCCGCGCCTCGAACAGCCGCTCGTCCATGCCCTCGAAACGGCCGCACAGGATCGAGACGCCAGGCCCGGCCGCGAGCTGCCGGACCAGCGCCTGGTCGAGCGGCCGCCCGCGCGGGCTCATCGCCAGCATCGGCGCGTCGGGACGCTCGGCCAGCACGCTGTCGACCGCCGCGGCGAGCACGTCCGCCCGCATCACCATGCCGGCGCCGCCGCCGGCCGGCGTGTCGTCGACCGAGCGGTGCCGGTCGGTCGCGAAATCGCGGATCTGGACGGTGCGGAGCGACCAGATCTCCTCGGCCAGCGCCCTGCCCGCGAGGCTGACGCCGAGCGGGCCTGGGAACATCTCCGGATAGAGCGAGAGCACGGTGGCGGCCCAGGTCATGGCTTCTCCTTCATCCTCCCTGTGAGCGCAGCTCATGGGGAGGGGGACCAGCCGTAGCCGAAGGCGAAGGCTGGTGGAGGGGCGAATCGGCCGGGGGGGGGGCGCCCCCCCCCGCCCGGGGGGCCACGCCCCCCCCCCCCCAGCCCCGGGGGGGGGGGGTGGGGG
>JAYRLF010000085.1:1225-3889 GCA_041905385.1 Allosphingosinicella sp. | reverse complement strand
CCTGCGGGTGGTCCCCCTCCCCATCGCCTTCGGCGACAGGGAGGAGATAGGTTCGCAGCCCAGGTCATGCTCGCGTCCAATTCTCGATCCGCAGGCCCTCGACGTCGGCGAAGTCGCGCTCGTTGTTCGTCACCAGGGTCAGGTCATGAGCCAGCGCTTGCGCCGCGATCAGGCGGTCGAATGTGCCGCGCTTGAAGGGGATTGTCGCGCCGATACGCGCCGACGCCTCGTCGAACGGCAGGAGTTCGATAAGTCGGAAAAGCGCATCGACCTGCTGCCTTTCCCGGCTATCGCCGCCAGGGAGTCCGCGCAGGATTTCGGTTAGCGTCACCGTCGACGCCGCCGCCTCGCCCGGAGGGCACTGTCCGAGCCGCCGTGCCGCCGGACCGTCGGCGTCGCGAAGAACATAGATGCAGATGTTGGTGTCGAGCAGAAAGGCCGGCTCAGTCACGCGGAAGCAGCTTTCCTTCCCAATCGAGCTCGCGCGGCTCCATGATCCGCTGCTCGGGAGTCAGCGGCTTCAGCCAGGGCAGCGAGCCGGCGATACCGGTCAGGTCGATCGTCTTGCGCTCCGGCTCCACCGGCTCGAGCACATATTTGCCCTGCTCTTCGCGAACGCGCATCTCGACTCCGGCCGGAACGCCAAGCGCTTTCGGCAGCCGGACGGCCACGGAATTGCCCGATCTGAAAGTCTTGGTCGTCTTCATCGCTCAATATCTTACGTATATACAAAATGTATATACTTTTGGCCGGAACTTCAAGGCACGACCCTTAAACGTGCGGCTCCGAGAGCATCTCGGGATAATGCGTCAGGTCAGTGGCGGCGAAGTCATTCCTTTCTAGCTCGGCGAAACGTTGCAACGACCGATATGATCGAGCCGCCAACGAACGCGCCGGCAACGAACGGCATGGCAAGCATCCCGACTGCCACAAATGCGCTGGGGCCGTTGTCGGTGTGGCCCTGCGCACGCCATTGTGGCTCGACCTGAGAAAGCACAATTTGCTCCGCGATCGAGAATCCAGTCAAGATCGCGAGATAGGTCCCGATACAGGTTAAGAGTGCCCCAACGAGAAGTCCGCCGACGGCGCTTGGGAAATATCGCTTCGACAAGGCGATGCCCGCCCCGACAAAAATCGAGCCGGCGAGCGCGCCCAACATGAAGATCAAAAACAGTGGCGACACCGTCACGGCTGCATCCTTTGGCTGAAAAGGTCCGACTTACTGGGCCGGTGCGACGCGTAACCTTAGCGCCTGGATGGTCGGCGGATTCGTCGGCGCAAGCAGCAGCTGCCCCTGCAAGGTCGCCCGCTCGCAGCGCCATTGGAAATTGCCCGACATCGCCCCGGTCGGCATGATCGGCGAGCCCGTATCGCAGGTTCCCGTCTCCGCCTTCAGCCTGGCGAACTCGCGCGCCCAATTCTCGGCCGACCGATCCATCAGGAAGTTCATCGCCAGCCGGCCGCGGCCCGGATCGAGAGTGCCCGCCGCGAACATCGCCCGCGCCGCTTCATAATTGGCGGCGAGCGCCTCGCTGACCGGGATCGGCCGCGGCGTCAGCAGCCCGGCCTGATGGAGCTGGATCGCGACCTCGGTCACCTGCGGCACCGGCGCGGTATAGGTGCGGCTCGCAAAGGCGAAGATGCCGATCCCATGCTCGGGCAGCAGCAGCATGAAGGAGCCGTAGCCAGGATAGCCGCCACTATGGGCGAGGACGGTGCCGAGCTCGCAATCGCGGGTGACGCGCAGGCCCATCGCATAGGCCGTGGCGAGCGGGCAGGCCTCCCTTCCCTCGCGCGGCCGGGCGCCCAAAGCGACGAAGTTCAATCCCTGCCCCATCTCGCGCACCGTCGGCCGTGCCACCGGGCCGGTGTCGGGTTCGTCGCGCGGCGGCCAGGCCGAGAGCAGGAAGGCGATCCAGCGCGCATAATCATTGGCGCTGGTCTGGACCCCGCCCATCGATCCGAACGCGCCGCGGCGCATGTCCGGCTCGCGCGCATGGGCGTCATTCTCCCAGCGATAGCCGATCGCGCGGCGCTCGCGCGGCGCGGCGGCGATGTCATAGCCGGTCGAATTCATGCCGAGGGGCCGCATGATCTCCTGCTCGATATAATCGGCGAAGTTGCGCCCCGAGACATTGCTGATGATCCGGCCGAGCAGGGCATAGCCGTAATTGGAATATTCGTGGGCGGTCTGCGGCGCCCGGCTGAACGGCGGCCCTTCCGCCAGCATCCGGGTGAACTCCTCCTCGCTCAGCACCTGCTGGCGGTCGCCCCAGGGATCGTCGGTGACGAGGCCGCCGACATGGGCGAGCAGGTCGCGCACCCGGATGCGCGGCGAATCGCGGGTCGGATAGCGCCAGTTCCGCAGCTCCGGCACATAGGTCTCGGCCAAGGCATCGAGCCGGATCCGCCCTTCGTCGCGCAGCTTCAATATCGCCAGCGCGGTGAAGGCCTTCGACATCGAGGCGATGCGGAACAGGCTGTCGGGCGTCACCGGCCGCCGCGCCTCGAGGTCGAGCACCCCGGCCGTGCCGACATGGGCGAGCCGCCCATCGCGGACGATGCCCCAGACCAGCCCCGGCACATGCTGCTCCTGCTGGAAGCGGCGGAACGTCTCGTCCATCCGCGCCGCGACGCTCTCGAACGACGCCCCCGGCGCCACGG
>JAYRLF010000085.1:0-1215 GCA_041905385.1 Allosphingosinicella sp. | reverse complement strand
CAGCAGTGCGATGATCAACCTGTACATGAACCACCCTCCCGATTTCGACGATCCCAAGGTCTACCCCCGGGCAGCTTCCCGGCGAAGGCCCATAAGCGCTAAGTTGGCGAGATTATTCCCCTCCCTGAGTACAGGGAGGGGCTAGGGGTGGGTTGGTCTCCACCTGCAGTGACTCTCCGAAAACGTACCCACCCCCGGCCCCTCCCTGCGTGCAGGGAGGGGAGTTCGTCGTCTAACTTAGCGCCTATGGGCGAAGGCCGGGATCCAGTCGGCCGAATCGCAAGAATACAAGCCCTCGACTGGGCCCCGGCCTTCGCCGGGGAACAGGTGTCTTCATCCGATCCGCTCCAACGACCCGCCAGATACCGTCACCCACCCGCCGGAACAATCGCCGCGGCGCGGCGCTGGACCGCCCATGCCCGAGACCGAATATCACTGCCTCATCATCGGCGGCGGCCCGGCCGGCCTCACCGCCGCCATCTATCTCGCCCGCTTCCAGCTCAAAGTCGCAGTGATCGACGAAGGCCGCAGCCGCGCCGCGTCGATCCCCTGCACCCGCAACGTGCCCGGCTTTCCCGACGGCATCGGCGGCGAGGCGCTGCTGGCGCGGATGCGGGCGCAGGCGGAGCTTTATGGCGCCGCCCTCGTCCAGGGCCGCGTCGGCCGGATCGACCCGGCCGAAGGCGGCTTCGCGGCGCAATGGGGCGACGGCAAGGCGACCGCGCCTGCGGTCCTCCTCGCCACCGGCCTGCGCAACCGCCGCCCCGACATGGACGAGGAGCTGCACGACGAGGCGCTCGCCCGCGGCCTGATCCGCTATTGCCCGATCTGCGACGGCTATGAGGTCACCGACAAGAAGGTCGGCGTGATCGGCAGCGGCCGGCACGGCGTCGCCGAGGCTGTGTTCCTGCGCAGCTACACCGCCGACATCACCCTGGTCGCGCCCGGCGAGGCGCATTGCCTGGCGCCGGACGACCAGGAGCGGCTGAAGACCCACGGCATCGCCGCCGTCGACGGCCCGTCGCGCGGCGTCGCGGTCCACCCCGACTGCATCGTCGTCGAGACGGCCGCCGGCCATCACACGTTCGACAGCATCTATCCGGCGCTCGGATCCGACATCCACACCGAGCTCGCCGAGCAGCTCGGCATCGCGCTCAGCGGCGACACCGGCTGCATCCTGGTCGACGATCACCAGCGCACCAACGTCCCCGGCGT
>JAYRLF010000084.1:0-12429 GCA_041905385.1 Allosphingosinicella sp. | reverse complement strand
GGGGCCGTTGAGCCACCATAACAGACCAATGTCCGCGCCCTATGTCCCGCTGCGAATCTTCTCCTGCTATACGATGCTCGAAGGCGCGATCGAGCCGAAGGCGATCGCCAAGCATGCGAAGAGGCTCGATTTTCCGGCAGCGGCCGTCGCCGATCGCAACGGGCTCTATGCGGTCATGCCGTTCACCGAGGCCTGTATCGAGGCGGGGGTCCAGCCGATCGTTGCCGCGCTGATCGGCGTCGCCAGGCCTGGGACACCGGAAGGCAAGCCGCCGATCATCGACTGGCTTCCGCTCTATGCCCAGGACGAGCAGGGCTATGCCAATCTCTGCGCGCTGGTTTCGTCGGCCCATCTCGATCGGCCGGTCGAGCTCGACGCCCACGTTCCGTTCGAGTCGCTGGAGGGTCGGACCGACGGGTTGATCGCGCTCACTGGCGGCGGGGAGGGTGCGCTCGCCCGGCTTCTCGCCGAAGGCCAGAGCGAGGCGGCGACCGCCTTGCTCGATCGGCTGATGGGGCTCTTTCCCGGCCGGCTCTATGTCGAGCTCAGCCGGCGCGGCAATGAGGTGGAGCGGGCGGCCGAGGCCCAGCTGATCGACCTTGCTTATGCGCGCGACCTGCCTTTGATCGCGACCAGCCCGGCCGCTTATGCCGAGGCGCATTTCCATGCCGCCCATGACGCGATGCTGTGCATCGCCCAGTCGAGCCAGATCGCCCGCGACGACCGCGTGCGCTCCTCACCCGAGGCGTGGATCAAGCCGGCCGCCGAGATGCGCCAGCTGTTCGCCGACCTGCCCGAGGCGATCGAGAATACGTCCGTCGTCGCGCGGCGCTGCGCCTTCGGGGCGCCGCGGCGCAAGCCGATCCTTCCCAGCATCGCCGGCAATGTCGAGGCCGAGGCGGAGCAGCTCCGGCGCGACGCGCGCGAAGGGCTGGAGCAGCGGCTCGCCGTCTATGACGATCTCAGCGAGGCGGACCGGAAGGTCTATTTCGACCGGCTCGATTATGAGGCCGACGTCATCAGCGGAATGGGCTTTCCGGGCTATTTCCTGATCGTCGCCGACTTCATCAAATGGGCCAAGGAGAATGGCATTCCGGTCGGCCCGGGCCGTGGCTCGGGCGCCGGCTCGGTCGTCGCCTGGTCGCTGACCATCACCGATCTCGACCCGATCCGCCTCGGTCTGCTGTTCGAGCGCTTCCTCAATCCCGAGCGCGTGTCGATGCCGGACTTCGACATCGACTTTTGCGAAACCCGGCGCGGCGAGGTGATCCGCTACGTCCAGGAGCGCTACGGCAACGGTAAGGTCGCCCAGATCATCACCTTCGGAAAGCTGAAGGCGCGGGCCGTGCTCAAGGATACCGGCCGGGTGCTACAAATGCCCTATGGCCAGGTCGACCGGCTCGCCAAGCTGGTGCCGAACCACCCGACCGATCCGTGGACGCTCGAGCGGGCGCTGAACGGCGTCAGCGAGCTCGCCGCCGAATATAAGAACGACGCCGATGTCAGGCGGCTGTTCGACCTGGCGATGAAGCTCGAGGGCCTGCCACGGCACAGCTCGACCCACGCCGCCGGCGTCGTGATCGGCGATCGGCCGCTCGAGCAATTGGTGCCGCTCTACCGCGACCCGCGGTCCGACATGCCGGTCACCCAGTTCGACATGAAATATGTCGAGGCGGCCGGGCTGGTGAAGTTCGACTTTCTCGGCCTGAAGACGCTCTCGGTTCTGCGCAAGGCGGTCGAGATGCTCGGGCGCCGCGGCGTGACGATCGATCTCGACCGGCTGAGCTGGGACGACGAGGAGGTCTATCGGCTTCTCCAGCGCGGCGACACGGTCGGCGTGTTCCAGCTGGAATCGGAAGGGATGCGGCGCACGCTGGCGGCGGTGAAGCCGAGCAATTTCGGCGACATCATCGCGCTGGTCTCGCTCTACCGGCCGGGCCCGATGGACAACATCCCGATGTTCGGCGCGCGCAAGAACGGCCGCGAGCCGATCGAATATCCCCATCCGCTGCTCGAGGAGGTGCTCAAGGAGACCTACGGCATCTTCGTCTACCAGGAGCAGGTGATGGAGGCGGCCAAGGTGCTGGCCGGCTACAGCCTTGGCGAGGCCGATCTGCTCCGCCGCGCGATGGGCAAGAAGATCAAGGCGGAGATGGACGCGCAGCGCTCGCGCTTCGTCGAGGGCTGCGCGGCGAACCAGATCAAACCGGCCAAGGCGAACGAATTGTTCGACTTGATCGACAAGTTCGCCGGCTACGGCTTCAACAAGAGCCACGCCGCCGCTTATGCGCTGGTCGCCTATCAGACCGCCTGGCTGAAGGCCCATTATCCGGTCGAGTTCTTCGCCGCCTCGATGTGCTTCGACATGGCGCAGACCGACAAGCTCGCCATCTTCGTCGACGACATGCGCCGAGCGGGGATCGCCTGCCTGCCGCCGTCGATCAATGCGAGCGAGGCGGAGTTCTCGGTCGAGCCGCTCGATTTCGCGAACGACGCGCCGGAAGGGCGGCAGTTCGCGGTCCGCTACGCGCTCGGTGCCCTCAAGGGAGTCGGCGAGAAGGCGATGGAGCAATTGGTCGAGGAGCGCCGCGCCCATGGCCCGTTCGCCTCGCTCGACGATTTCGCCGCCCGCATCGATCCGCGCCTGCTCAACCGGCGCCAGATCGAGAGCCTTGCCGGCGGTGGCGCATTCGATGCGCTTGCCGAGCGCTGGGCCGCGGCCGCGGCGGCGGAGACGATCCTTTCGGCCGCGTCGAGCGCCGCCGACGCACGGACGAGCGGGCAGGGCGGCCTGTTCGGCGAAGGGTCGGCCAATGTCGTGCCGATCCGGATGCCGACCGGCGAGAGCTGGACGCTCGCCCAGCGGATGGCGGCCGAGAAGGAAAGCTTCGGCTTCTATTTCTCCGCCCATCCGGTCGACAGTCACAGGCACCTGGTCGAGGCCCATGGCGCCAAGAGCTTCGCCCAATTGTCGGCGCTGCCGGCGCCGGCCGACGGCGGCCGATCCGGAGCGGTGATGGCCGCTTTGATCGAGGACGTGCGCTGGCGCACCTCGGCCAAAGGGCGGCGCTACATGATGGCGAGCCTGTCCGATGCCTCGGGCCAGTTCGACGCGACCGTGTTCGACGATATGGTCGCCGAGCAGGTCGCCAATGCCGCCAAGGCCGGCGCCTGCGCGTTGCTCAACGTCGAGCTGGACCGCCGCCCCGGCGACGAGACGCCGCGGGTGACGATCCGCTCGCTCCAGTCGTTCGAAAGCCTGGCGCGGCGAACCCGGCTGCAGCTTGAGGTCGAGGTCGAGGATGAAGGTGCCGTGCGGCGGCTCGCCGGCGCGCTGGCCGGAGATCGCGGCGGCACGGCGCAACTTCGGCTGAAGGTGCGCAGCGAGCAGGCGGAGGTCGACCTGGTCCTCGGCCGCGACTTCGTCGTCGACGCCGAGCTGACCGCGCGCATTTCGCGCATCGAAGGCGTTACTTCGGCGCGCCTGTCGGTGGTCGAAGCCCCCCGGCTTGCGCTGGTGTCCTGAGGGGATAAACTCGCCTCAAAAGGAGGCGGAGATGCTTGGCGGGATGCAGGATTTCGAGCTGCGGATAGCGCGGCTGATTGACCATGCCGAGCGCGAGCATGGGCAGCAGGAGATCGTCACCCGCTGGGCCGACGGCAGCGAGACCAGGACGAACTGGGCCGGCATCGCCCATGATGCGAGGAGACTCGCCCAAGCGCTTGAAGACATGGGCGTTCATCGCGGCGATCGTGTCGCGACCCTGGCGATGAATCACAGCCGCCATTTGGTCGCCTGGTACGGCGCGATCGGCATGGGCGGCGTGATCCACACGATCAATCCGCGGCTGTTCGACGAGCAGCTCGTCTATATCGCCAACCATGCCGAAGACCGGGTGCTGCTCTACGACAAGGCGTTCCAGCCGATCGTCGACCGGCTGAAGGACCAATGGACCACGATCGAACATTATATCTGCTTCGACTGCGTCGGGCCCGGTGGGTTCGAAGACCTGATCTCGCGCTATGACGGCCAATATGCCTGGGTCGAAGGGCCCGAGCGCGAGCCGTGCATGCTCTGCTACACCTCCGGCACCACCGGCAATCCGAAGGGCGTGCTCTACGAGCACCGCTCGTCGGTGATCCACGCCCTCACCGAGATTTCGCCGGCGGTGTTCGACCTGTCGCCGCAGGCCGTTGCGCTGCCGATCGTGCCGATGTTCCACGCCGCCGCCTGGGGGCTGCCCTTCGCCGGCGCGATCGCGGGGGTGAAGTTCGTCTATTCGGCGGTCAATGATCCGACCGTCCTGTGCGAGTTGATGAACCGCGAGAAGGTGACGCACAGTGCCGGCGTGCCGACCGTCTGGCTCGGCATGTTCCAGCATATGGATGCGACCGGAGCCAAGCCCGAGCATCTCCGGCTGGTGACGATCGGCGGCTCGGCGGCGCCGCGGGCGATGATCGAGCGGCTGATGAAGATGGGCATCCGCGTCGGCCATGCCTGGGGCATGACCGAGACGTCGCCGATCGGAACGATGGGCGCGCCGCCGTCCAACTGGGACGATCTCGACATGGAGGAGAAGATCGACCTGGTCTGCAAGCAGGGCCGGGTGCCGTTCGGGGTCGAGCTGCGCGTGGTCGACGACGAGGGCAGGGTCCAGCCGCGCGACGGCGTCAGCTCCGGCCGGCTGCAGATCCGCGGACCCTGGGTGATCAGGCAATATTTCCAGGACGAGCGCGGGCCGTGCGTCGACGAGGAGAGCTGGTTCGACACGGGCGACGTCGCTGTTCTCCATCCTGACGGGACGATGCAGATCACCGACCGCTCCAAGGACGTGATCAAGTCCGGCGGCGAGTGGATCAGCTCGGTCGAGCTCGAAAATGCGGCGGTCGGCTGCGCCGGCGTCGCCGAAGCGGCCGCGATCGGCGTCCATCATCCGAAATGGGACGAGCGGCCGCTGCTGCTGGTCGTGCGCAAAGAGGGCTCCACGGTGTCCGAGGCGGACATCCTCGCCCATCTTTCCAACCATGTCGCCAAATGGTGGCTGCCCGACGAGATCTTGTTCGTCGACAGCCTGCCGCATACGGCGACCGGCAAGCTGCTCAAGACCGCGTTGCGCGAGCAATATCGCGACCATCAGCTGGCGACGGCGAAGGAGGCGGTGGGGGCCTGATCGGCCCCGCGCACCCATCATTCCTTTACCAGTCGCTGCTATGGCGCGGGCATGTATCAGTCTGGCAAGATCGTGGCTGCGCTCGAGGTGCAGGGCGCGGACCTGGTCCCGTTTCCCTCGCCGACCTCACCCGGTCTCGTGCAGGCCGAGGCGCATGCGGCTGGCGCCCTGCCGGAGCAATTGGCCCGGGATTGGGTGCAGCTGGCCGACTTCGCGTCTGAGCCCAACAGCTTTGCCGAATATTGGTTCGTCGGACCGTCCCTGGACACTTTGGGCGGCGGTGCCGACGTCCGGGTCGTCGAGGTGCGGCGCGGCGGCGCCCTGATCGGGGTGATGCCTTTCGCGATTGCCGGCGATTATGGCCGTTCGCCGGTGAGCAACGTGCAGAATTGGGTTCACCCGCAGATGTTCCTGGGCGGCCCGCTGATCCGGCGCGGCGAGGAGGAGCCTTTCTGGACAGTGGTGCTGGAACTGCTCGACGAGGCCGACTGGGCGCCGAATTTCCTCCACGCGACCTGGCTCGTCGCCGGCGGTCCCGTCCATCGTGGACTGACCGCCGCCGCGGCCGCGCTCGGCCGGGCGGCGCCGATCGTTCATCGGGAAAGACGGGCGCTGCTCGAGAGCCGATTGGATCCCGCAACCTATTACCAGCAGGCGGTCCGGCCGAAGAAGCGCAAGGAAATCCGCAGGCTCCGCAACCGGCTCGGCGAGCTGGGCGCGCTGACCAGCCGCTGTCTTGAGGACGAAGCGGAGCTGTCCCAATGGTGCGACGCGTTCCTCGCGCTCGAGAAATCCGGCTGGAAGGGAAAGCGCGGCAGCGCGCTCGCCTGCGCGCCCGAGACCGAGGCATTCTTCCGCCGCACCATGGCGGCCGCCTGGCAGGCCGGCGCCCTGCAGTTTCGCCGGCTCGACCTGGACGGGCGCCTGATCGCGATGCTGATCAATTTCCTGAGCGGTCCGGGCAGCTTCTCGTTCAAGACCGCCTTCGACGAGCGCTATGCCCAATTCTCGCCGGGCGTCCTGATCCAGCTCGACAATCTCGCGATCCTCGAGCGGCCCGACGTCGACTGGATGGACAGCTGCGCCTGCGAACGCCACCCGATGATCGACAGCCTCTGGCGCGAGCGGCGCGAGATCGTCCGGGTCACGGTCCGGCTCAAGGGCGTGCGGCGCACGATCGCCTATTCAATCTGTCGCGCCCTGGAGGCCGGCATCGGCACGCTGCGCCGCCTCTCGGGAGGAGGCCGATGAGCGCCTTCCCGCCATCGGCGCGCGATCGGCTTTCGGGCGCCTATCCGGAGCAGCCGATCCTGCTCGATCACGCTCTGGCGGATCATCCGCTCCTTCAGCTCGAGGCGCTGGCGGCGCTCGCCCAGCGCATCCGGCCGGTCGACGCCGAATATAATCGCGCCGACCTGCCGGTCGGCATCGATCCCGCGGACACGCCGTCCAACGGCCTCACGGTCGAAGAGACGATCCGCAGCATCGAGCATTGCGGATCCTGGCTGGTGCTCAAATTCGTCGAGCAGGACCCGCACTATCGGGCGCTGCTCGACGAGACGCTGGCCGAGCTGGCCGACGTCGTCGGTCCGGCGACCGGCTCGATGTTGAAGCGCGAGGCGTTCGTCTTCATCTCCTCGCCGGATGCGGTGACGCCGTTCCACTTCGATCCCGAGCACAATATCCTGCTCCAGATCCGCGGCTCGAAGGTGATGACGATCTTCCCGGCGGCCGACGAGGCCCTGGTCAGCGGCGAGCAGCACGAAGCGTTCCACGATGGCGGGCACCGCAATCTCGCCTGGCGTGACGAATTCTCCGCTTGTGGCGAGGAATATGCGCTGGCGCCGGGCAAGGCCGTCTACGTCCCGGTCAAGGCGCCGCACTGGGTCAGAAACGGGCCCGAGGTCTCGATCTCCTTCTCGATCACCTGGCGGTCGGAATGGTCCTTCCGCGAGGAATATGCGCGGCGGATGAATGCGATGCTGCGCAGATCCGGGCTCAATCCGGCGTCCCCGAAGCGCTACCCGCATCAGAACCACCTCAAGTCGTTCACCTATCGCGCGATCGAGAAGGCGCGGCGGATGGGAAGCCGGCCGGCGTCATGAAGCCGCAATTGCTCGTCGTCGTCGACACCGAGGAGGAGTTCGACTGGACCGCGCCCTTTTCGAGGGACGCGACCGCAACGCGGTCGATTCCGGCGCAGGCGCGGGCGCATGGGATATACGACCGGTTCGGCGTGGTTCCGACCTATGTCGTCGACTATCCGGTCGCGACCGATGCCGAGGCGGTGAGGTTCCTGCGCGGCCTGATGGAGCAGGGCAAAGCGGAGATCGGCGCGCATCTCCACCCCTGGGTGACGCCGCCGCACGACGAGCCGGTGACGACCCGCAATTCCTATCATTGCAACCTGCCGCCGGCGCTCGAGCGGGCGAAGATCGAGACGCTGACCGACGCGATCGCCACGAGCTTCGGCGCGCGGCCCGCCGTCTTCAAGGCGGGGCGCTATGGCTATGGCGCCCATAGCGGCCGCGTCCTGGCAGAGCTCGGCTATCAGGTCGATTGCAGCTTCGTGCCTCACACCGACTTCTCGGCCGACGGCGGCCCCGATTTCCGCGGAGTTTCGGACCGGCCGCACTGGCTTCCCAACGGGCTGCTGGAGATCCCGCTCAGCGTCGGCTTCTTCGGCGCGGCCGCCGGCATCGGCCCGCGTGCCCGGTGGCTGTTCGACCATCGCGGCGCGGCGCGGCTGCGCGTGCCCGGCCTGCTTGCCAAGGGCGGCCTGGTGGCGCGCTCGCGTCTGAGCCCCGAGGGCGTCTCTGCCGAGGAGCAGTGCCGGTTGCTCGCCGCCATGGCGGGGCAGGGGCACCGCCTGTTCAGCCTGACCTATCACAGCCCGAGCCTGGAGCCCGGGCATACGCCCTATGTGCGTAACGAGCAGGATCTCGCCGCCTTCCTCGGCGCGATCGAGCAGGTGCTGACCTATTTCCGCGACGTGCTCGGCGGCAGCTTCACCACGCCGACACGGGTTCGGCGCGATTTCGAGGCGGCGCGCCTGGCAGCTTGATGTCCCCAATCGTCATCCCAGCGAAAGCTGGGATCTCATTTATGTTTACGGACTCAGCAAAGGCAACGAGATCCCCGCATTAGCTGGGCAGCGGGGCTGGGGCTGAAGGCTTGGGCCTAGGGCGCCTGGCGCTCCGCCCTCGGCTGGTCGCCGCCGAACTGTGCGCCGAAGAAGCTGTCCGCATACCAGCGCGGGGCGCTGTCGGCGTCGGCGATCTCGCGGGCGATCCAATAGTTTAGCTCGGCGAAGCGGGCGCCCGCATTCCAGTTGAACGGCTGGCGGATGTCGTCGCTCGGCCCGTGATAGGTGTCGCTGAGGAAGCCGGTGAAGCGCTGGCGGCCTTCGCCGGCGAAGCCGGTCATCAGGAAGACCGACGGCACCCCTTCGCGGACGAACTTGTAATGGTCCGAGCGGACGAAGAGATTCTCGTGCGGCAGCGGATCGGGCGACAAAGCCACGTTCATCCGCGCGGCGGCGCGGGCGACGGTCGGGCCCATCGTCGAATGCTCGGCGCCGAACGCGATCACGTCCTGGAAATCGTAGGTCAGGATCGGCATGTCGAGATTGACGACCGAGACGACCCGGCCATTGCCGACGATCGGGTGGCGGGCGAGATATTCGGCGCCGAGCAGGCCCTTTTCCTCGGCGGTCACTGCCGCGATCAGGATCGGGCGGCGCGGACGGCTGCCGTCGCGGGTCATCTGCCGGGCGACCTCGATCAGGGTGGCGATGCCGGTGGCATTGTCCATCGCGCCGTTGCGGATGCGGTCGCCGTCGCCGCCCTCGCGAATGCCGAGGCCGTCGAGATGCGCCATCAGCAGCACATATTCATTGGCGAGCGCCGGATCGCTGCCGGGCAGGATGCCGACCACGTTGGCGCTGGTGAAGCGGGCGGTGTCCGCGGCGGCGCGCTCGACGCGGAGTCGCTGGGTCAGCGCGAAGCCGCGCGGGCGGCGGCCTTCGCGGGCAATCTCGGTCTGTAGCTGGTCGAGCGAGCGGCGCGACCCCTGGAACAGGGCCGCCGCGGCCTCGCCCTCGACCGTGGCGGTGAAGCGCAGGCCGCTGCCGCTGAACGGACGCCCGTCCGGCCCGATCCAGGTCGTGCTCGGGCGGCTGCTCGCGGCGACGAGCCGCTCGAACGGCATCTGCTCGATGTCCGCGCGGCTGCGCAGGGTGATCATGCCGACCGCGCCGCGCTGCGCCGCCATCCGGCCCTTCTCGGAATTGAGATGGGCGGCGACGTCGCTCGGCGTGCCGGCCGGCGTTCCGGAGAAGGCCACCACGATCTTGCCGCGCACGTCGAGGCCGGCATAATCGTCGAAGCCGCGGGCCGGCATGTCGAGGCCGTAGCCGACGAAGACCAGATCGGCGTCGAGCGCGAGCGCCTCGGTTTCCGCGCCGGGCCGGACCAGCACATTTTGACCCTGGGCAAAGCTGCGGTCGCCGATCGTCAGGCGCGGCGTGCCGCTGAGCGCGTAGCGGACGAACTCGACCGGCTGGTACCAGCCGCCATTGACGCCGGGGCGCACGCCGAGCGCTTCGAGCTGGGCGGCGACATAGCGGGCGGCGAGGTCGTAGCCGCGGGTGCCGGCCTCGCGGCCCTCGAGCAGATCGTCGCCGAGGAAGGCGACATGGGCGCGAAACGCCTCCGGCGTGAAGACCGGCCGTGGCGCCGGCTGGGCCGAGGCCGCGGCGTGCAGCGACAGGCCGACGGTGGCGGCCAGCAACATCTTGAACTTCATGGATATTTGCCCTCTGAAACCCTCTCCGAGCCGGCCTATGTTATATTTGAGCAACACACAAGGCGGGAAAGTATCTCAACCAGTTTAGTCAGCTTACGTTCAACTCGTCTATGAAATATAACGACTCGTCGCAGCGACGATTCGTTGCACGTAGGGAGTGAGAATGATGTCGGTTTCGGTTTTCGGCAATCGCGGCAAGAGCTTCGCGCAGGATCTGACGCGTCGCGGCTACCATGTCGCCTATCGCGAGAACGAGGTGAACCACTGTCCCGGCTGCGGCCGCTCGCACTGGTATATCGGCCGTCTCTCGGCCGAGTGCGGCTTCTGCGGCACGGCGCTGCCCCTGATGGAGACGCAGACGATCGGCGCCGGCCTGTTCCGGACCCGTCCGCGCTTCGACGGCGAGTTCGCCAACGCCGCCTGATATTCATTTTCGCCGCGACGGCTCAAGAGGCCGTCGCGGCATCCGCTTGCCCTCCTTGTCAGCATCGCTATAGACGCCCACTTGCCGTGGCCCGGCGGGCGTGGCGGAACTGGTAGACGCGCTGGATTTAGGTTCCAGTATCGAAAGATGTGGGGGTTCGAGTCCCTTCGCCCGCACCAGGTTTCCGCCCCTGCAGCCGTCACCAATCGCTGACACGAAGGTTTCCAGAAGATGCAAACTGTCGAGACGTTGAACGAGGGCCTGAAGCGCGCCTTCCGGATCACCATCCCTGCCAAGGACATCGACGCCCGCGTCGACCAGGAGCTGAAATCGATCGCTCCGCAGGTGCGCATGCCGGGCTTCCGCCCGGGCAAGGTTCCCGCCAATCTCGTCCGCAAGATGCACGGCCCCGCGCTCGAGCAGCAGGCACTGCAGAATGCGGTCCAGGACGGCGTCCAGCAGCTGCTCGCCGAGCAGAAGATCCGCCCCGCCATGCAGCCGGCCGTCGAGCTTGCCGAGGGCGGCCCCGGTCAGGACACGGTGATCAATGTCGAGGTCGAGACCCTGCCGGACGTGCCCGAGGCGAAGACCGACAATCTCAAGATCGAGCGGCTGCGGGTCGAGGCGTCCGACGCCGAGGTCGACGAGGCGGTCGAGCGGATCGCCGCCGGCCAGAAGAGCTTCGAGCCGGCGCCGGCCAAGCACAAGGCCGAGATGGGCGACCGCGTCCTGATCGACTTCGAAGGCAAGGTCGATGGCGAGCCGTTCGAAGGCGGCAAGGGCGAAGGCATGGCGGTCGAGCTCGGCTCGGGCCGGCTGATCCCGGGCTTCGAGGACCAGCTGGTCGGCGCCAAGGCCAATGATCAGGTCGAGGTGAAGGTGACCTTCCCGGCCGATTATCCGACCGCCTATCTCAAGGGCCGCGACGCCGTGTTCGACGTCGTCATCAACGAGGTCCAGACCGCCAAGGCGATCAAGGCGGACGACGATTTCGCCAAGTCGATGGGCCTGGAAGGGATCGAGCAGCTGCGCGGCCTGATGAAGAACCAGGTCGAGCAGGAGCTGAACGGCCTGACCCGCACCCACATGAAGCGCCAGCTGCTCGACCAGCTCGCCGCCGCCCATGATTTCCCGGTGCCGGAATCGATGGTCGAGGCCGAGTTCGACCAGATCTGGAAGCAGCTCGAGCATGAGGCGAGCCACGAGGAGGATCCCGAAGCCGCCCGCGCCGAGATGGAGAAGGAGAAGGGCGATTATCGCGCCATTGCCGAGCGCCGGGTGCGGCTTGGCCTGCTCCTGTCCGAGATCGGCCAGAAGAATGGCGTCGAGGTCAGTCAGCAGGAGATGAACCAGCTGATCATGCAGGCGGCGCAACAATATCGCCCCGAGGATCGGCAGCGCTTCGTCGAATATATCCGCAACGAGCCGATGGCGGCCGCCCAGCTGCGCGCGCCCTTGTTCGAGGACAAGGTGGTCGACCTCCTGTTCGGCCAGGCCGACGTCAGCGAGCGGGTCGTGACCCGCGAGGCGCTCGAGGCGGCGGTCGAAGCCGAGGACACCCATGTCCACGGCCCGGGCTGCGGCCACGATCACGACCATGATCACGATCACAGCGGCAAGGCCAAGGCCAAGAAGGCGCCGGCCAAGAAAGCCGCGGCCAAGGCCGAGGCCGAGCCTGCGGCGCCCGCCAAGAAGGCGGCCAAGGCGAAGGCCGAGCCCGCCAAGGCCGAGGCGAAGCCGGCCAAGGAGGCCAAGCCCGCCGCCAAGAAGCCCGCGAAGAAGGGCTGAGCGGGGCGCGCAGGCGAGGAGCGCTTCGGCACGCTTGTCGAAGCTTCTTCTTTCCATTTTAAGGAAAGCGCTTCTAACGCGGCCGGCTTCAGGGGCGGGCGGTCCGGCCCGAACGGGGGATGGTGAATGTCAGGACGGTATGGGGACCTGCGGATCGCGGTCCTGCTGCCCTGCTACAATGAGGAAGCGGCGATCGCGCAGACGATCGCCGGCTTCCGCGCCGCGCTCCCCGACGCCGAC
>JAYRLF010000083.1:0-12483 GCA_041905385.1 Allosphingosinicella sp. | reverse complement strand
GTCGAGACGCTGGCGGCCGGCCTGTCCGAGCCGCGCGACACGATCGAGGAAGTGATCGAGCCCTATCTGATCCAGCTCGGCCTGATCGCGCGGACGGCGCGCGGCCGCTGTCTCAACGGGCCCGGCTGGACCCATCTCGGCCTGCCGGAGCCCAAGGGCCAGGCCGGCCTGTTCGACGGCTGAAGGGGGAATGATGCGCAGACTGTTCCTGATCGCCGCGGCGCTGCTCGCGCTGCCGGCCGCCGCTCATCGGCAGGAGACCGCGCCGCCGCGGGCAGCAGCGGCCACGATCGACTATGGCGCGGAGGCGAACTGGCTCTGCCTGCCGGGACGCCAGGATGCCTGCGGCCAGCCGCTCGCCACCGCAACGCTCAATCCGGCCGGCTATGGACCGGTCGAGCAGGTGCGGCCGGCCGCGGATCCGGGAATCGACTGCTTCTACGTCTATCCGACTGTGTCGCGCGACGCGGGCATGAACAGCGACATGACGCTCGGCATCGAGGAGCAGGCCGCGGCGATGGTCCAGTTCGCGCGCTTCGGCACCCTCTGCCGGACCTATGCGCCGCTCTATCGTCAGGCGACGGTCGGCAGCATCGCTGCGGCGATGGCTGGCGGCAATTTCCAGGCTTGGCTCGACAGCGCTTATGCCGACGTCCTCGCCGCCTGGCGGCACTTCCTCCAGCATCGCAACCAGGGTCGGCCGTTCGTCCTGATCGGCCACAGCCAGGGCTCGATCCATCTGATCCGGCTGCTCGCTTCCGAGATCGAGGGCCGTCCGGAGGCCGATCGCATGGTCTCGGCGGTGCTGCTCGGCTACAATGTCGAGGTGCCGGAGGGCCAGGCGGTCGGTGGTTCGTTCCGCTCGACCCCTTTGTGCACCCGCGCCGGCCAGACCGGCTGCGTGATCACCTACGTGTCGTTCCGCGCCGAGGCGCCGCCCCCGGCCGGCGCCCTGTTCGGCCGCGCCACACGCCCGGGCATGACGGTCGGCTGCACCAATCCGGCCGCGCTCGGCCGCTCGGCGGCGGTCGGGCTCGATTCCTATTGGTTCGCCGCTTCGCCGACCAACACCATCGCCTGGTCCTCGGCTGGCCCGCCGCCGGCGCCGTTCCTGCGGACCAGCGGACTCGCGGCTGGCGCCTGCGTCAATCAGGGCTCGCTCGGCTATCTCGCCGTGACCGTGAATGCCGATCCCGCCGATGCCCGTACCGACCGGATTCCCGGCGACGTGTCGATCGGCGGCGTCCCCCAGCCCGGCTGGGGTCTCCACCTCGTCGACACCAATCTCGCCATGGGCGATCTGCTGCGGGCGGTGCAGGCGCAAGCGTCCCAATTCCGCCGCCGTCAGCGCTGATCCATCGAACGCGAATCTAACAGCCGTCCCGCAAACGGCTCGGCTCGTCTTCGCGTAGTCCCACGGGGTTTGCGATCGGGGGAAGGCCGGTTAGACGCGCCTTCGTGAGCGGGAAGCCCGACCGTCCCTATGCGGGCGCCTTCATTGGCGCGACCCATCATTTCGCGCTGCGCGTCTATTTCGAGGATACCGACGTCGCCGGCATCGTCTATTATGCCAACTATCTGAAATATATGGAGCGCGCCCGCTCCGACATGCTGCGCGCCGTCGGCATCGACCAGCGCGCCGTGCTCGAGGCGGGCGAGGGCGTCTACGTCGTCGCCGAGGCGCATATCAAATATCGCGGATCCGGCCGGCTCGACGACGAGTTGCTCGTCCTGAGCGAAGTCCGGGAGGTGCGTGCGGCGAGCTGCCTCATTCATCAGCGAGTCATGCGCGACCGGGATGTTCTGGCCGACGCGACGATCACGGCCGCCTTCGTCGACCGGCAGGGGCGGCCAAAGCGCCAGCCGCGCGCCTGGGTGGAACAGTTCGAGCGGTTGAAGCGGGAAGGAGCGTAAAGCGATGTGCGAAAAAGTGGGTCGCGGTTTTTCGCGACAAACATCGCGGAAACAAGAAGGTCCAGAGCAGGGGGCGATCATTTCTGATCGCGGCCTGCTCTAGTGGCGGATCGAGCGAGTCAAATGGGCGACCTGATGTCGCCGGTCGCCCTGTTCATGCAGGCCGACATCGTCGTGAAGGTGGTGATGGCGGGCCTGCTGCTCGCCAGCGTGTGGACCTGGGCGATCATCATTGCCCAATGGTGGCGGATGCGCCGGATCGCGCGCGAGAATGATCGGCTCGAGCGCGACTTCTGGAAGGCCGAGGATATCGACAGCTTCTACGAGGCGCGCGGCCGCGGCGATCTGCCCGCCGCCAAGGTGCTCGCCGCCGGCATCGCCGAATGGCGCCGCTCGACCGCCGGCAAGTCGGTCGACAAGGAAGGGACTCGTTCGCGGCTCGCGGTCGCGCTGCACAGCGCGGTGGCGGCCGAGACCGACAAGATCGCCGCCAAGCTCAACATCCTCGCCACGGTCGGCTCGGTCGCGCCGTTCGTCGGCCTGTTCGGCACGGTCTGGGGGATCATGCGCAGCTTCAGCGACATTGCCGGCCAGCAGAATACCAGCCTGGCGGTGGTCGCGCCCGGCATTGCCGAGGCCCTGTTCGCGACCGCGATCGGCCTGTTCGCGGCGATCCCCGCGGTGATCGCCTACAATCGTTTCAGCTACGGCATCAATCGCTTCGAATCGCGCCTGCAGCGTTTCGCCGACGGCTTCCACGGCACCCTGTCGCGCGAGCTCGAGGTGGAGGGCTAGGATGCGTTGCACCATCCCCCCTCCACCAAACGCCTCCGCCTTCGGCTGCGGCGTTCGGTCCCCCTCCCCTGACCTGCGGCCAGGGGCGGAATAATGGCGATGGGCCCCATCCTCGGCCCGGGACGGCGCGGACGGCGGTCGCCGATGTCCGAGATCAACGTGACGCCGATGGTCGACGTCATGCTGGTGCTGCTGATCATCTTCATGGTGACGGCGCCCCTGCTCGCGACCGGGGTCCAGGTCGACCTGCCCGAGACCAAGGCGGCGCCGCTCGACCAGGACCGCGAGCCGATCGCCATCTCGATCGACGCCTCGGGCACGGTCTTCGTCGATGAGACGGCGGTGCCGAACGAGGCGCTCGGCGCGCGGCTGCAGCAGATCAGATCCTCCTCGTCCGAGGAGGGCGGGCCGCGCATCTTCCTGCGCGGCGATCGCGCCCTTGATTACGGCCGGGTGATGGCCGTGATGGGCGAGATCAACCGTGCCGGCCTGCGCCGCGTCTCCTTGGTCAGCACGGCGGCGCCGGAATCCGAATGATGGATCGGACGGACGCCACCGGTTTCAGCGTCGCCCTGGTCGGCCACGTCGCGGTGATCGCGGCTTTGACCTTCGGGCTGATGCGGGCCGCTGGGCCCCCGGCCCCGTCCGACCCGATCGAGGTCTCGTTCGTTGAGGACGTGGCATTGACCTCCGGCTCGCCGACGCCGGTCGCGACGCCGCCCGCGCCGACCGTCGCCCCCGAGCTCGGCGCGCCCGAGGAGGCCGCCCCGGCACCCGCGCCGACGCCGACGACGGTCGCGCCGCAGCCGCGTCCGGCGCCGCCGCAGCCCACCACGCGGCCGCGCCCGACTCCGCCCAGCGACGCCCGCAACCGCCGCCGCCCCGATGAGAGCCGGCGCGGCCAGGCTGATCGCAGCCGCGGCTCGATGCTCGGCCCGGATTTCCTGAAAGGCCTCGGCCGCGATCCGTCGCCGTCCCGGTCCCAGGATGCGCCGGCGGCGACGATGACGACCCAGGCCGCCGCGAGCATCGCCCAGGCGATCGCCCGCCAGGTCCAGCCCTGCGCCGACCGGCAGGTCTATCCCGGGCCCGGCGCCGAGCGGATCGTGACCACCTTGAACCTCCGGCTCAATCGCAATGGATCGCTCGCCTCGCCGCCGCGGCTGGTGCGCCAGAGCGGCGTCGACGACGAGAATGGCCGCTACGCGCAACGTGTCGCCGACCTCGCGATCCGCAGCTTCGTCGAATGTGCGCCGCTGCGCGGCCTGCCCGACGAACTCTATGCCGTGCCGCGCGGCTGGAGCAATTTCACCATGAACTATCGTATGCCTGGATGAGGATCGACATGCGCATCTTGCCAACCCTCGCCGCCGCCTTCGCCCTTGTGGCCGGCACGGCCGCCTTCGCCCAGACGCCGCCGGCAGAAGCACCGACCGCCCAAACCCCGCCGGCCGGCGAAGACGAGCAGCTTGTCGTCGACGTCACCGGCGGCCAGCGCGCGGCGCTGCCGATCGCGGTGCCCTATATGCCGACGCCGCAGCCGGCCGACACCCAGGCGGGCAACACGCAGGCGCTCGGTCGCCAGGTCGCCGACATCGTCGTCGCCGACCTGCGCAATTCGGGTCTGTTCACGCCGATCGGGCCAAGCGGCCTCCAGGCCGTCTCCTTTCCCCAGGTGACCGCGCCCGACTTCCCCTATTTCTCGACGACCGGCGCCCAGAACCTCGTCCAGGGCTTCGTCCAGGCCAATGCGAACGGCTCGATCACGGTCGGCTGCTATCTCTACGACGTCGCCGCCCGCACCGAGCTGACCCGCCAGGGCTATGTCGTCCAGCCGCGCGACTGGCGCCGGGCCGCGCACCGCTGCGCCGACACCATCTATTCGCGGCTGACCGGCGAGGGCGCCTATTTCGACACCCGCATCGTCTATGTGTCCGAGACCGGCCCGGCCCGGCGGCGGATCAAGCGGCTGGCGATCATGGATTATGACGGCGCCAACCACCGCTTCCTTACGAATGGCCAGTGGACCGTGCTGACGCCGCGCTTCGCGCCGAACCAGCAGACGATCACCTTCATGACCTATGAGAATGAGCGCCCGCGGGTGATGGTCTACGAGCTCGATTCCGGCCGCACCCGGCCGCTGGTCAACAGCCCGAACATGACCTTCGCGCCGCGCTACTCGCCGGACAGCCGCTACATCATCTTCTCGATGGCGGTGAACGGGAATACCGACATCTACCGGATCCCGGTCGGCGGCGGCACGCCACAGCGGCTCACAAATTCGCCCGGCATCGACACCGGCGGCTCCTATTCGCCGGACGGCAGCCGGATCGTGTTCGAGAGCGACCGCGGCGGCACCCAGCAGCTCTATGTGATGGATGCCGGCGGCGGCGGCCAGCGCCGGATCAGCTTCGGCGGCGGCGGCTACGCCTCGCCGGTCTGGAGCCCGCGCGGCGACCTGATCGCCTACACCCGCACCGGCGGCTTCCGGATCGGGGTGATGGCGCCGGACGGATCGGGCGAACGGATCCTGACCGGGGGCGGCTTCGCCGAGGGGCCGACCTGGGCGCCGAACGGGCGGGCGATCATGTTCACCCGCGGCGCCAGTTCCGGCCAGCTCTTCTATGTCGACGTCGCCAGCGGGGTGACGCGGCGGGTTCCGACTCCGCTCGGTGGATCGGATCCGGCCTGGTCGCCGTTACGCGACTGAACCCAATTCAAATTCGAAGCGATGAAGGAGCAAAGGATGAAAAGCGCAACGATGGCCGCGGTCGCCGCAGCCCTGATCCTGGTGGGCGGTTGCCGCTCGCGGCAAGCTTCCGACATCCCGCCCGAGCCGCTCGGTTCGACGCCCAGCGAGCAGACCGGCACCCAGGACGGCTCGGTCAGCGGCACCGCCGTGCCGGGCTCGCGCGCCGACTTCATGCAAAGCGTGCCGTCGGATCGAGTCTTCTTCGCGCTCGATTCCTATTCGCTCGACGGCCAGTCGCGCGCCACGCTCGATGCACAGGCCGATTGGCTGGCGCGCTACCCGAATGTGAACGTGACGATCGAGGGCCATGCCGACGAGCGCGGCACCCGCGAATATAATCTCGCCCTCGGCGACCGGCGCGCCAATGCCGCCCGCGACTATCTCCAGTCGCGCGGCGTGGCGCCGAACCGGATGCAGACGATCAGCTGGGGCAAGGAGCGGCCGGCGGTCGAAGGCTCGAACGAGGAAGCCTGGGCGCAGAACCGCCGCGCCGTGACGGTGGTGCCACAATAAGCGGTCAGGTCAGCGCCTCGTCCAGCATCCGGGCGAGGCGCAGGCCGCCGCGCAATGCCTGACGGCGGACGACCGGGATCAGTTGCCGGACGCGCGCCTCGTCCAGGACTGTCGGTGCGGCTGCTTCGCGGCAGACGTTGGCCGTCGCCGCATCATAAGCGAAGTCGCGCCCGACTTCCCAACTCTCCCGGCTCCAAGCCGCGATCGACCCCGCGCGCATGGCCGCACGATCGGCTGAGGTGAGCCCGAACAGCAGGCCTCTTGCGCCGGCCGGCGGCGTCGAGATCGTGCGTTCGGCGAGGTAGCCGTCCCAGATCAGGTGGAGGTTGGACTGGATCAGGCCATAGGCCGCGCGCGTCCGGCCGCCTCCCTGATCGCCATGATCGGCGGCGTGGAGCGGCTGGTGCAGGTCGCCTACGAGATGAACCAGGAAGGCGAGCGCCATCAGCCGCTCGCGGTCCGGCACGCTGCGGTCGCCGAGCAGACGCGCATGCCGAGCAATCTGTGCGGTCACGCAATTGCCGTCCGGACAGGCAGCGCGCGGATCGAACGGCCGGCAGATGTCGATATTCTGATAGTGCCAGGAAAAGGCGAAGCTGAATCGGTCGCCGAGCCGCTTGATGCAGTCGGGCCATAAGCTAGCCTGCTCGACCGTCCTCGCCGGACAGGTCGGCGTATCCAGCTGGCGCGACCGGGCGAGCAATCGCGCGATCTCCGCACGTGTGCGCGGGCTGGCCTCGAGCCATGCGATGCGCGCGATCACCTGGTGGCCATAATCCCACCAGGCGAAGGCCGGCGCGGGCAATTGCAGCAGAGCAAGGGCAAGAAGGAGCCTGCGCAGCATCAGCCCCGTGGCGCCGCCTCGTCGCCGTAGAGCGCAACCGATCGACCGGCCGGCGAGGCGGTGCCGCGATACATGCCCGGCGTGTTGAAGCTGAAGACGCCTTGCCCCCAGCGGGTTGCGACGATGACGCCGCCGGAGCCGCCGAGCGCACCGACCTCGCCGATCACGCCGTCGACGATCGCCTGGACTTCGGCCGGATCGGGCGCGCCCTCTATTTGCGCCGCGCGGCCGCGCAGTTGGGCGTTGATCTCGTGGGCGACGCCGACCCGGATGAAAAATTCCCCGGCGCCGGTCGCGGAGACCGCGCAGGCGCGGTCATCGGCATAGGTGCCGGCGCCGATGATCGGCGAATCGCCGATCCGGCCCCAGCGCTTGCCGGTCAGGCCGCCGGTCGAGGTCGCCGCGGCGACATGACCGTGCCGGTCGAGCGCGACCGCGCCGACCGGGCCAAATGTGAGATGGACGTCGAACTGCTCGTCGGCCGGCCGCGACAGCAATTCCTCGAGCTGGCGATAGCGCTCCTCGACCCGGAAATAGTTGGACGGCGCCTGCTCGAGGCCCTGTTCGCGCGAGAATTCGTCGGCGCCCTCGCGGCTCAGGAAGACGTGCGGGCTATGCTCCATCACGGCGCGGGCGAGCCGGACCGGATTGCGGGTCGCCGCCGCGCCGGTGACGGCGCCGGCGGCGCGGTCGCTGCCCCGCATCACCGCCGCATCCATCTCGTTGGTGCCGCGATAGGTGAAGACCGAACCGCGCCCGGCGTTGAAATGCGGATCGTCCTCGAGCACGCAGACCGACGCTTCGACTGCATCGAGCGCGCTGCCGCCGCCGTCGAGGACGGCGGCACCCGATTCGAGAGCGCGGTCGAGCGCCGCGCGGATCGCCCGCTCCTCGTCGGGCGAGATCCGGCCCCGTTCGATGATGCCCGCGCCGCCGTGGATCACCAGCCGCCATTGGCCTTCGGACAGGTCGGTCATGCTGCGCTCCGCTCGCGTCGATCGGTCGCCGCTCTAGCCCCGGCGCGGGCGCGCCGCCAGCCCGGCGCGCTTGCGAATCCAATTCCGCTTGCGCAACGATCACGATATAAATATGATATCAGAATTCTTTGGGAGGTCAGACATGACAAACACGATCGACATGGCTCCGGACGCACAGGCGCTGCGCCTGTCGAAGGAGCGTCAGGCCCAATCCGGGAGCGGCTATCTGATGTTGCTGGTCCTGCTCGCCGCCATCGCCCTGATCGGCGTCGGCATCTGGCGCCTGGCCAACGAGGACATCGCGATCGGCACGATCCTGGTCGTCGGCAGCACGATCGTCTTCGTCTTCGTCCTGTGCGGCTTTTATCTGCTGCAGCCCAACCAGGCCGCGGCGATCCTGCTGTTCGGCGATTATCGGGGGACCGACAGGGCGACCGGCCTGCGCTGGGTGCTGCCCTGGCTGACGCGGACCAAGATCTCGACCCGGATTCACAACATCACCTCGGACCGGGTCAAGGTGAATGACCAGCGCGGCAATCCGATCGAGATCGCGACCAACGTCGTCTGGCGCGTGACCGACACCGCCCAGGCCCTGTTCGACGTTGCCGACTATATGGAGTTCGTCGAGATCCAGATCGAAAGCGCGGTCCGCGCGATCGGCGCCAAATATCCCTATGACGATATCGAGCATAAGGAAGTGACGCTTCGCGGCGATGCCGACGTGGTCAGCGAGGAGCTCGAGCGCGAGCTGCAGGACCGGGTCGCGCGCGCCGGCATCACCGTCGACGAGTGCCGCCTCACCCACCTCGCTTATGCGCCGGAAATCGCCCAGGCGATGCTGCGTCGCCAGCAGGCCGAAGCGGTGATCGCGGCGCGCCAGAAGATCGTGGTCGGCGCGGTGTCGATGGTCGAGAGCGCGATTCAATTGCTGTCAGAGAAGGACGTCGTCGACCTCGACGACGAGCGCAAGGCGGCGATGGTCTCGAACCTGATGGTCGTGCTCTGCTCGGAACGCGACACGCAGCCGGTCGTCAACACGGGCTCGCTCTACCAATAGGACCGGGTCCGTGCCGCAGCCCCCCAAGAAGGCTTATCCGCTGCGCATCGAGCCCGCCTTGTGGGCGGCGCTCGAGCGCTGCGCGGCTGCCGATTTCCGCAGCGTCAATGCCCAGATCGAGGTGCTGCTGCGCGAGGCGCTCGGGCGGCGCGGAGTCAAGGTCGCGCCGCCCGAGGAACGCAAGCGCGGACGGCCAAAGAAGGAAGAGGATGCGTGATGGCGCGCGAGCTCGAAAGCTATTGGTTCAACGGCACGCGGAGCGGTTGCGGCACAGGCCGTACCATCGCCTGGCAGGGCTGGGCGCTGTCAGGCGCTTATGGCGCCGCGGTGATGCTGTCGGCGCCGCTCGCGGAGCGGTCGTGGATCGCCTTCGTCGCCCTCCTCGTCGCCGCGACATCGGTATTCCTGGTCGTCTGCAACGCCAAGACCCGCGGCGGTATCCGGCTCTGCTGGAGCCGGGGCGGCAGCCGCGATCGCGATCGGAAGCGGTCATGATCTTCATCCGCGTCGACGGCCGCCGCCGCCACATCACCCTCGGCGCCTCCTCATTCGGTCTGCTCGCGCTCGGCATCCTCCTGCTCGCGCTCGCCTGACCTGCGCTTGCCAATCGCGCCCGCTTCGGTCCAAGGCGGTCGGCGGGCTCGGGAGGCGAAATATATGGACAGACGAACCTTCCTCGCGACCGGCATTGCGGCGGCCGGCCTGCTCTCGATCGGCGACCGCAAGGCGTTCGCGCAGCAGGCGGCGGCCGAGCTGCGCCCCTTGCCGGGCGCGGTCGTACCGATCGGCCGCGACGAGCATCTCGCTCGCGTCGCCCGCGCCCAGCGGCTGATGGCCGAGCACGGCTTGTCGGCGGTGCTGATCGAGCCTGGCGCCTCGATGACCTATTTCACCGGCGTGCAATGGTGGCGGAGCGAACGGCTCACCGCCGCGATCCTGCCGCGCGAGGGCGAGGCCTGCATCGTTACCCCCCATTTCGAGGAGCCTTCGGTCCGCGAGAGCCTCAAGATTCCGGCCGAGGTGCGGGTCTGGAACGAGCATGAGGATCCGGCCCGCACCGTCGCCGGTTTCCTGCGCGACCGCCGGCTGACCGGTCCGGTCGGGATCGAGGAGACGGTCCGTTTCTTCGCCGTCGACGGTCTGCGCAATGCCATGTCCGGCGTCGAGATCCGGCCCGGCGCGCCGGTCGTCCGCGGCTGCCGGATGATCAAGACCGCGCCCGAGCTGGCGCTGATGCAGCGCGCCGCCGACATCACCATCGCCGCCTATCGCTACACGGCGCCGCGGATCGAGCGCGGCATGAACCCGGCCCAGATCGGCGCGATCATGGCCGGGGCGACGCGCGCGCTCGGCGGCAGCGGCAGCTTCGAATTGATCCTGCTCGGCGAGGCCAGCGCCTATCCGCACGGCTCCGGCCAGCCGCAGGCGGTGCGCGACGGCGAGGTCGTGCTGATGGACTGCGGCTGCACGGTCGAAGGCTATCAGTCCGACATTTCGCGCACCTTCGTGTTCGGCGAGTCCACCGCCGAGCAGCGCCGGGTGTGGGGCCAGATGCACCAGGGCCAGCAGATCGCCTTCGCCGCGGCCCAGGTCGGCCGTCCTGCCGGCAGCGTCGACGACGCCGTCCGCGCCCAATATGAGCGCTGGGGCTACGGCCCCGGCTATCGCCTGCCGGGTACCTCGCACCGCACCGGCCACGGCATCGGCATGGACGGCCACGAGCCGATCAACCTCGTCCATGGCGAGACCACCCGGCTGGCGCCCGGCATGTGCTTCTCGAACGAGCCCGGCATCTACATTCCCGGCAAGTTCGGCATCCGGCTCGAGGACTGCTTCCACATGACCGCCGAAGGCCCGCGCTGGTTCTCCACGCCGCCGCCTTCGCTGGACAATCCGTTCGGCTAACTCTTAGCCTCTCTCCTTTAGGGGAGGGGTTGGGGTGGGGTCGGCGTTGGAGCAGGTCCCGCGGTCCGTTATTGGCGCCGGCTTTCGTCGACGCCAACCAGCGCCTATATCTCCCTCATGTCCATTCGCCCCTGGAGAGACATCGCCCGCCGCCAGTCGCGGCAGATCATGGTCGGCAACGTGCCGGTCGGCGGCGACGCGCCCGTCACGGTGCAGACCATGACCAACACGCCGACCTCGGACGCCAAGGCGACGATCGACCAGATCCGGCGCTGCGAGGAGGTGGGCGTCGACATCATCCGCGTCTCCTGCCCGGACGTCGAATCGACCGCGGCGCTGAAGCAGATCGTCCGCGCCGCGCGCGTACCGATCGTCGCCGACATCCATTTCCACTATAAGCGCGCGCTCGAGGCCGCCGATGCCGGCGCGGCGTGCCTGCGCATCAATCCTGGCAATATCGGCTCGTCCGAGCGGGTCGCCGAGGTGGTCCGCGCCGCCAAGGCGAACGGCTGCTCGATCCGGATCGGCGTCAATGCCGGCAGCCTCGAAAAGGACCTGCTCGAAAAATATGGCGAGCCCTGTCCCGAGGCTCTGGTCGAGAGCGCGCTCGACCATATCCGGCTGCTCGAGGACCATGATTTCCGCGAATATAAGGTCGCGGTGAAGGCGTCGGACCAGTTCCTCGCCGTCGCCGCCTATCAGCAGCTCGCCGAAGCCGTCGATTGCCCGCTGCATCTCGGCATCACCGAGGCCGGTGGCCTGCGCGGCGGCACCGTCAAGAGCGCGATCGGCATCGGCACCCTGCTCTGGTACGGGATCGGCGACACGATCCGCGTCTCGCTCTCCGCCGAGCCGGAGGAAGAGGTGCGGGTCGGCTTCGAGATCCTTAAAAGCCTCGGCATCCGCAACCGCGGTGTCCGCGTCGTCTCCTGCCCGTCCTGCGCCCGCCAGGGCTTCGACGTGATCCGCACGGTCGAGAAGCTCGAGGAACGGCTCAGCCATATCCGCACGCCGATGTCGCTGTCGGTGCTCGGCTGCGTCGTCAACGGTCCCGGCGAAGCGCGCGAGACCGACATCGGCATCACCGGCGGCGGCAATGGCAAGCATATGGTCTATCTGTCGGGCGTCACCGACCACCATGTCCGCGACGAGGACATGATCGACCATATCGTCGGCCTGGTCGAAGCCAAGGCGGCGGAGATCGAGGCGGCCAGCGCAGAGGTGTCGGCGGCGGCGGAATAGCAAGCGCCCGGGAGCGGGGACGCCTCAAAAATAGATGTCGACGTAATCGGTCAGCCCGTCGCAGACCTCCATCTCCTGCAGGCGCCAGTAGCGGCGCCGGCCGGTGATCCGGAATTCGTAATCGCCCTCGCGCAAGCAGTCGCGGCCGGCGTCCGGCGTGTCGGTGATTGCGATCCGGCCCCGGAAAGTGAAGCTGTCGCCGTCGATCGCCACGACGTCGCCGTCCAGCGTGAGCCGGCCGCGGCCGCCGCGTTCGGCCTGCGATCCGGCGAGGTGCACGACGCCGCCGCGGTCGGTCACCGAGACCCGGCCGCGATAATCCCAGCTGATCCATTGCAACGTCACGCCGCTGTTGCGGCGCAGCCGTTCGAGCGCGGCCGCGTCCTCGACCGCGGTCCGCGCCACCGGCTGCGCGGCGGCCGCCGCCGCGATCAGACCGAGCATCAGGCCGAAAAGTGTCACGATCAACCTCCAAGGAATGTGT
>JAYRLF010000082.1:4954-12557 GCA_041905385.1 Allosphingosinicella sp. | reverse complement strand
GCACCACCCGAAATACCGCTGATGGAAAAATTAACGACTGCCGATTTAGCGCAATCGCACACGCGACCGGGTGAGCCGATGTGGCACCAGATTTTGCGTAATATCCAGTCGCACCACGATACGGCAGGCAACTTCATAGCCGAAGGGTATTTGGAGCACGTACCTCGGGTAGGCTATCGGATTACCAACTCTGGCCGCGTCTACGCAAACAGCTTAGGCTGACCATATCGAGCTTTGTATCCAGGCTTGAACCAACACAACTCTGTCGGGCCGGATGCATCCTTATCCCAAACGAACCATGCGTATGCGGTCGTGCCGCTTCCCTTCTGCACGGCTCCGGCGGGATAGAACGTGATCCTCTCGCTAAAGACCCAAACGCGAGCAGGCGCGTGCCGAGCGAATATTGTACGCTGCCGGTTTCCACCTTCAAGGAATGCAAGCCTTAGGAGAAGTGCGAACTTGCGTTCGGCCTTCTCAAGGCCGGAAGCAACGAAGCCCTCAGCGCTGTTGTACGGTGGATTTGTGATGATGTTCGCGGCGCGACGCTTTGCCGTCAAAAAATCGATCCCAGCCTCGCCATACCCTCGATCATACAGATCTGAGCTTTCCACAGGTCCGGTTGTTTCCAAGACTGTAGACATCGCCCCATTGCCGCATGCGCATTCCCAGACCCCGCCTGAAAATGGCTCGTTGTCGATCAATGCATGTGTCGCCCAGGCCGGTGTCGGGAAAAAATCTGGCCCACTCAAATCGGCGAAACGCTTGAGTGTCGGCTTGTAGCCGCCATTGAGATTGTATGTGCCGTCCATCCAGAAATTCTAACAGAATCAATAAGTTATGCAAGTACGGCTAAGTGACTCTTTTGAATCAGGAAATTGCGCAAGTGGCCAATTATTTTAGCCACGTATGGGTCCTGGTCGCCTGCCATTCCCAATCAACGCCGGCGCCTGTCGCGGAAGACCGGCTGGGTCCAGGCCTGGCGGCCGTTGCTGTCGGTGATCACGGCGCGGACATAGGTCTCGCCGCCGGTGAAGCGGTAGGCGGGGCGCAGGCCCGCGACTTCGGCGAGCAGGCGTCCGTCCTGGCCGATGAAGCGGGTGCGGTAGCGGGCGGTGGGGGCGCGGGCTTCGTTGACGGCGATCGACAGGGCCGTGTCGTCGGCCGCGATCGTGTCGAGCTCGACGCCGTTGGAGGCGTAGAAATCGCCGGCTGCGATGGCGCGGCGGATCGCGGCCAGGGTCAGCGCTTCGGTGCGGACCATG
Organism: Allosphingosinicella sp.; assembly: GCA_041905385.1. Lineage (GTDB taxonomy): Bacteria > Pseudomonadota > Alphaproteobacteria > Sphingomonadales > Sphingomonadaceae > Allosphingosinicella. The sequence goes on along the minus strand of JAYRLF010000082.1, from coordinate 11,295 downwards.
ATCCAGGCCTGGCCGGGGATGGCGGCGCCGGGGGCGGGATCCCCGCCGAAATCATGGCTGTCGTCGCTGCCGACGCCCCAGACGATCTTGCCGGCGCTGAGCAGGCGATCCCAATAGCCCTCGGTGGACGGGCGGACATCGCCGGCGCCATCGTCGCCGCCGAGATTGTTGATCCGCGGCTGGCCGTTCCAGATCTCGAGCAAGGTGCCGTCGGGAATGTCGTCGAGATCCTCGGGCCGCACGGACCAGAGGAAATTGGGATGATTGACCTGGGCAATGCCGTTCTGGGCGCGCACCGCGGCGATGTTGACGCGGAAGGTGTCGGCGAGCGGCATCGCCACCGGGGCGCGCGCGCCGCAGGCCCGGCCGGCACAGCGGCTCGCGCCGACCGGCCAGATCACCCGGGCGGTGAAGAGCGCATTGACGTGGGCCGAGCTGCGCGCCGGATCCTCGCCCCATTGAGTGATCTCCTGGCCCGGCAGGACGAGGAAGCGGCCCTCCGCGCCGAACAGGGCGTTCAAGGGCGCCACATCCGTGATGAACTCGTGGTCGGTGATGAAGAGGAAGTGATAGCCATGCTCGCGATACCAGCGGACGACGACGTCCGGGGCGCGGTTGCCGTCCGAGTTGAGCGTGTGGGTGTGGGTGTTGCCGCGATACCATGAGGCGGCGGGGGCGGCGGTCGGGAGCGCAAAGGCGGCGAGCTGGCAGGCGAGGCTTGCAACTCTCATTGCACTGCAAACGCGCCGCGCGAGGGAGTTGGAACTTCGAGTATCCGCCTGCACGCCCCTTTGCCTCCACCGGTCATTCGTTGACGCGAAGCTTGCCAAAAGTGCGATCGGAAATCACGCCCCGCGTCGCCCGATCAGCGAAAGGGCTGGCGGCCTAGACGTGACGGCGGCCCGCCGATTGAGGTGGGCTATCGTTCCACCTAAATAGGGCGTGCGACGACATCCTGTCCCTCGCGAGGAGCTTAACTGATGAAAGTATTTGCCGCGCTTTGCGCGTCCTTCCTGATCGCTGCGCCCGCCGTTGCGCAGACCAACAGCAACACCGCCACCAGCCAGCCGAGCGCCCCGGCCTCGGACGAGGCCACGGACAAGCCCGCCCCGACCATCTCCGCGCAGCGCGGCGAAGCGCCGGCGGCGGAACCTGCCGCCGACAAGCCCGCGCCCGAGCCGGGCGCCGAGAACGAAGCGCCTGCGACGCCCAAGGCGTAAGGCGGCAGGCCGGCCCGGTTGGTCGCCGCGGCTGCTTCACCCGCGGCCGCGGCACCGATCGGGCAGTGGCAACAGGCTTCAGCTCCGCAGGATCTTCTCCATCTTCCTGCCCTTGGCGAGCTCGTCGATCAATTTGTCGAGGTAGCGCAGCTCGCGCATCAGCGGCTCCTCGATAGTCTCGACGCGGATGCCGCAGACGGTGCCGGTGATCAGCGAGCGGTTCGGATTGAGCCGCGGCGCATTCGCGAAGAAATCCTCGAACGTCGTCTTGTTCGCGAGCTCCGCCTCGAGCGAGTCCTGGCTGTGGCCGGTCAGCCAGCGGATGATCTCGTCGACCTCGGCCTTGGTGCGGCCCTTCTTCTCCGCCTTGGCGATATAATGCGGGTAAACGCTCGCCACGCTGATCCTGTAGACGCGGTGCCCGGTCATTGGTCCTCCTTGCGTCGGGACATTGGGGTGCCGAGAATCCGCATTGCATCCCATGTCCGAGGAATGGAAGCAGGCGGCGTGGCGACGAATGCTTTTCCCGACGATTGGCGCGAGACGCTGGTGGCCGCGGCCGGCGCACGGCGGGTGATGGTGATCGGCGCGACCGACACGGGAAAAAGCCATTTCGTGGGGCAGGTGCTGGCGGGCGACGGCGGCCGGATGCTGATCGATCTGGACCCGGGGCAGAAGATGATCGGGGCGCCGGGAACGCTCGGGCTCGGCGCGTTGGGCGAGGACGGGCAGCTGGCGTTGGAGCGGTTCGCCTTTACCGGCAGCACCAGCCCCCTGCCCGTCCGCACCTTCCTGGCCGCGACCCGGAGCCTGATCGCCCGGGACAGGCGACGGATGATCGCGAACACGTCCGGGCTGGTGGACGGCGTCGGCATCCAGCTGCAGCGGGAGACGATCAAGGCGGTGCGGCCGGACCTGATCGTCGCGATCGCCGACGGGCCGGAACTCGCGCCGATCCTCGAAGGGCTGACCGGCGCCATGGTCGTGCGGGTCCGGCCTTCTCCGGATGCGCGCCGCAAGGGTCATGGCGAACGCCGCAGGGCCCGCCAGCACGCCTTTGCCGCCGCGCTCGACGGCGCGGTGCGGCAGCGCCTTTCGGCCGACGTCGATTTTCGGCCCGCGGCGCCAGCGGCGTTCGCCGCCGACGCGCGCCCGGTCTGCGCGCTGGCGGATGCGCGCGGGCGACCCTTCTGCATTGGGGTGGTCGAGGCGGTCGGTGCCGAGGCGATCACCGTGTTTGCGCCGACGCGGCCGGAGCCGGCGGCGGCGATCCTCGTCGGACAGATGTGGGCGGCGCCGGCCGGAGCCTCCTGGCGCCTGCTGGACCGACTCGAGCCGGGATGGGGCGCGCGCTTGCGGGCGCCGGATGCAGCCGCCAACACTCCCGACCTCAAAGGAGAAGGCGCGGGATGAGCGATTCGCTGGGCGATCGGATGAAGGGCTATGAACGGCGCGAGACCGAGCGCGCCTTCCTGCCGATGCTGCCCGTCTATGCGCGGATCGATGGGCGCTGCTTCTCGCGATTCACCGAAGGAATGCAGCGGCCCTTCGACCGGAATTTCGTCGAGGCGATGGTCCGGACGACGATGGACCTGGTCGCCGAGACCCAGGCGCTGATCGGCTATACGCAGTCGGACGAAATCAGCCTGCTTTGGCTCGCTGCGGATGCGAAAGGCGAGATCTTCTTCCGCGGCAAGATCCAGAAGATGGCGTCGGTGCTGGCGGCCTATGCCACGGCGGCGTTCACCCGCGCGCTCCGCGACGGGCCGCTGGCCGATTTTGCGTCCCGGCTGCCGCATTTCGACGCCCGGGTGTTCCAGCTTCCGACCCGATCGGAGGCGGCGAACGTGATGCTGTGGCGCGAGCTGGACGCGACCAAGAATGCGGTGTCGATGGCGGCCCGGCATCTCCATGCGCATGAGGAGCTGGACGGCCGGACCTCGAGCGAGCTCCAGGAAATGCTGTTCCGCAAGGGCGTGAACTTCAACGATTATCCGATCGCGTTCAAACGCGGAACCTTCGTCCGGCGCACCGTCACGCAGCGCGCGATGACCGACGAAGAGCGGGCGGCCATCAGCCCGGAACACCGGCCCGCACCCGGCCATGAAATCCGCCGGTCGTCGGTCGAGCGGCTGGACATGCCGCGCTTCGCCTCGGTCCTGAATCGCGAAGCCGTGCTGTTCAACGGCGCAGAACCGGAAGTGGCCGCGCCCCGGCCCGATTGACCCGGCCGGCGCGGCATCCCAGTCTGCGCGTCCGCAGGGGGAAATGATGCCGCGCAACATATTCTTCGTCTTCCTCGCGTTCGGCCTGGTGATCGCAGGGGCCCCGACCGTCTATTATGTGTCGGCCTGGCTTCGCGTGATGGAGGGGCGCTCCTGGCCGACCGTCGAGGGGCGGATCCTGTCGGTCAATGTCGAGGAGCGGATCAGCCGGAACAGCGACGGCGACCGCAGCTATACTTATTATCCGCGCATCGCCTATTCCTATCGGGTCGGGGAGCGGGAGCTGCGCGGCCGGCGGGTCTGGCTGACCGACAACGAATTCTACAACGACCGCTATGACGCGGCCGAATTCGCGCGGGGCTATCGGGTCGGGCAGAGCGTGCCGGTCTCGGTCGATCCGGTGCGGCCCGAGCATGCCGCGCTGCTGATCCAGGCTCCGCCCTGGCAGATCCTGCTGTTCACCGCGGTCGGGATCGGCTGGATCTGGCTGTCGGTCTGGTTCCGGCGCTACGGGCCGGGCGGGACCCACGAAAGGCGCGGCACGTGCCGGTCGTGCAAGGTGCGGCTGCCGGTCGGGGAGTTCGTGGCGAAGCGGACCGAGCCGGCCAGCGATTTCCATGCAATCGGGCGGCGGCGATCGGGCGGATCGGTCTGCCCGCGCTGCGGGGCGAGCAATCCGCTCAACTCGATGCGCAACCGGCCGGAGCTGATCATCTTCCTGGCGATGTTCTTCGGCATCTGGGCGGCGATCCTGTATTTCGTGTTTTTCGCGTAGGGGGGGCGCGCGGGTCGAGTGGCATTGCCGAGCCAATCGTCGAATTGACGCGGACCCGACGGACGCAATCAGGAGCGTCCGGATTCAGTGGGTGCGGCGAAGCCGGGCGAGGGAATCGAGCCGACAGGATTGCCGGCTGCTTCCCAGGCCTGCTGGCGGCGCCATTGATCCCTGATCTGCTGCCACCGTTCGCGCCGGTCGAGATCGCCCGGATTCGGCGCCGGATCGCGGCCGAGCAGCCAGAAGTTCATCCAGTCGACGGTCGCCTGCATCAGGGACGCCCGAGCGGATGAAGCAGCAAGGATATGCGCGCCGTCGGCGTAGAGCAGCTGTTCATAAGGGCGCCGCGCGAGCTGAAAAGCGCCGAGCGTCTCGATGCCATAGACGGCCGGGCCGGTGATCCCCATCAGGGTCGGCGCGGTCAGCCGGTGGAGGTTGAAAGTCGGCGCGTCGAGCCAGGCCTCGCGCGCGCTCCAGAACGTCCCCTGCCCATGCTGGCGCCGTCCTTCGCCCGGAACATATTGCCAGCCATAATGGCTGGTGAATCGCGGCCCTCGGGTGCCGGATCCGAGCACATATTCGCCGAAGCCATAAGTGATCCCGTCGAATGGCACGACCGCGCCGATTGGGGTCCGACCGGGATGGGTTGCCACATAGTAAGCGTAATAGCCGCTGCGGGAGAAGCCGATCAGGCCGATCGGACGATCGTCGGCGACGCCCCGCGCGCGCATCCGCGTGACGGCGTCGTCGACCCGCTCGACCTGCGCCGCCCCTTCCCCCGGCTGGAGGAACAACTCGTTGCGCCGGTTCCTGGTGCCCGCAGGCTCAACCTGAAGGACGGCGAAGCCCTGGGCCGCGAGCGCCTGGACCGCGAAGGCGGTCCCGACCTGGCCGTCGGGTCGAAAGGAAGTGGGTGGATTGGTCAGGTCGCTGAGCTGAATGACGAGCGGGTGACGCGCACCCGGCGCGGCGCCGGGCGGCAGGGTGAGCAGCGCCTCGACTTCCTCGCCATGCGAGTCCGTCCAGCGAATTGTCTCGACGGAGGACCGGGCGACGCCAGCGAGGGCTGGGTCGTCGGGCGTCAATCTGACCACCCGCCTGCCGGAGACGGCTGCCATCCACTGCGGCTCGTTCGCGCTTTCACGCATGGCAATCTCAAAGCCAGGATCGGGCTGCACAGGTCGCGGAGGCTCCTCGCGGACCGTCCATTGACCGCCATCATACACATATCGGCGTCCAGCCCGAATCGCGTTCTGCCGATCCGCCAAACTGGCGAAGAGTGAATCGCCATCGCGGTCGATGCTGACGATCTTCAGTCCCCGCGCGTCGGAAAGCTGGGGGAGGGGTTCTATCGGGCGGGCCTCACCGGTCGCAATGTCGACATCGACGATCCAGCCGCCCGGCTGCCCCGGCAGGCGGGTGTTGACGAGCAGTACGTGACGGGCGTCGTTCGACCAATAAGCCGCATAATTGGTCTCGCCGTCCGAGGCCGTAGCCGTCCGAAAACGGTTGTTGACGTCGCCAACCGGTGCATCGACCAGCGGCCGGCTGGCGCCGGTCTCGAGATTGGTCAGGATATATTGCGGTGAATGAATGTTCTGGCGCACCCACTCCGCAGGATAGACCTGGCCCCAAGGCCAGTGAGCCGTTACCGCCCATCGCTCGTCCGGCGAGATGAAGGGCCCGATCATGCCCTGATTGGCGCGCGCCCGGAACAGGAGTCGCGGCGGCTCAAGACCGCGAACGAGGTAGAAGTCTGCGCGCGTCTCCGGATCGACCTGCGCGGCGGCGTTCAGTACCGACGGGGTCGATCGGGCGTAGGGATAAATGTTCCAGGGCTCGTCCGACGGCGCGTTCCGGATATCCGCGTAGATGGCTGTTCGTCCCAGGGTTCCGAATATCGGGACGCCGTGCATAACGACATCATTGCCGGCGAGCGGGCTCAGTTGGCCGGCTGCCACGTCATAGCGATAGGGCCGCCGAGTCCGCGTCCCTTCGACGCCGACGAACAGGATCGTCGTGTCGGTCTCCCACCGCGGCAGCTGGATCGCCGGCGTATCGGTGACGCCATGGAGGCCGCTGCGCATGGTCACCCGGCGCAGCGGCTCGACCCGGGCGCGG
>JAYRLF010000082.1:0-4944 GCA_041905385.1 Allosphingosinicella sp. | reverse complement strand
TGGGGTGGTGTATGGGTCAGGCTTTGGGGCCCGCGGGCCCGGGTCCCCGGGGGGCGCGGCTCGACCCGGGCGCGGCCGGCCGCCAGCGCGCGCCGGACCTGGTCGACATTGTAGATCCAGAGCGACTGTTCGACCTCGTCGGCGGCGAGGTCGCCGGAGAAGGTTAGGAAGAAGAAGTGGCGCCGATCGGGCGAAAAGCGCACCCGTTCGCCCCGCCCGGGATCGGCGAGATTGGTCGGATAGAGATAATTGTCGACGACGTAACGGACAGCGACCGAATCGGCGACGGTCCACGGTCGTCCCTGCTGTGCCGCGGCAACGCCTGCAAGACCCACCGCCAACAGCGCGGCGGAGGCGCGAAAGGCGGCAACCAAACGGATCTTCGACCGCCCGAGCGGCAAACGCGCCACGGGACACAGATCATGCGAACGCAACATCTCTTACCCTTTCGAAATGATCAGAAAGCCTTGCGCAGCGTCAGGTAAAAGCTGCGGCCGCGGGGGTCGCCGAGCGGGCTGTAGGGAATCTGCGCAGTGAAGGAGGTGCTGTCGAAAGGCGGCCGCCGATCGAACAGGTTGCGGACCGTCAGCCGGATTTCGGTGCCGCCGAGCGCGCCGGCCGTCTCGGGAATGGAATAACGAAGGCTGAGGTCGTGATAGCTCTGGTCGGGAACGCGGGCGCTGCCTTGGCTAAGATCGACCGCCCGGGAGTTGAGCACGAAATAGCTGGCGATATAGCGGCTGTTCCAGGATGCTTCGACATCGCCCCAAGTCCAGGTCAGCGAGGCGCTGCCCTGCCAGGACACGTTGGCGGAGGTGTCCAGAAAATTCTCGATTGCCGCCACGGGGGTCAACTGGCGCGTGTTGGTCATCCCCCTCGTTGCCCGTGCCGCGAAGGCGAACGCGCCGAAGCGGGTGGGCGGCGGGCTATAGTCCAGCGAGAAGTCGATCGCTTCCACTTCCGTGCGGGCGACGTTGATGAAGGTCTGGTCGATCGTGGTGATCGGCCCCACGCCGAACGCGCCGAAGGTCGACGGGTCGGTGCTTCGGATGAACCGCTCGGGAAAAAGCGCCAGCTCGGTGAGGAAGCGCGCCTGGAGAATCAGGCCGATCGCATTGGTGACGTTGTTCCGCTTGCGAATGTTCGTCCAGTCGGCCGACAGCCTGAGACCCGGAACGAAGCTGGGAGTCAGCACTACGCCCGCGGACCAGGAGGTCGACGTCTCCGGCTCGAGGTCGGGACTACCGCCGCTGATCAGGGTGATCTGGCCAAGCGGCTCGTTGCCGCGAGCCGGGTCGCGAAGGGCCGAGATGAGGAAGTTCGACGGGAGTGTGACCGCGACGTCGCTCGGCGCGAGCTGGAACAGCGTGGGCGGCAAATAGCCCGTTGCATAGCTGCCGCGCAGCATGACGTCGGGGATCGGCTTCCAGCGCAGGCTGATGCTGGGATCGATCGACGACAGGCGCGACCGGACCTCCCTCGGCGTGGCGACGACCCCCGCAGACGGGATGGTGGTCCCAGCATTGGAGGCATCGGTGCGATAGGTGTCGGCGCGCCCCGCAACTCGGAGCTCGAGCAGGTTCACCCCCGGCACATGGTTTTCCGGCCCGACCACTGGGAAGAGCAGCTCGGCATAGCCGCCATAGACTCGTTGCGAGCGTTCGAAATTGGTCTGCGTGAAGACCGGACTGATGATCTCGAACGCGCCCAGCACCTCGTCGCGCGCCTCGGCGAGCAGCGACGCCCGCACCGATCCGCCCGGCAGGCGTAGCGGCAAGGGGCCGCTCAGACGCAGCGCGGCGCTATTCAACGTCGTGCGGCCTGGCCCGCTCAGCGTCCTTGGCCCGACGAAATTCGCGAAGCTGAAGCCGTTCGCGGGAAGGTCGCTGAGCAGATCGATCGTGCCGTTGTTGATCAACGCGGTCTGCTGGCCGTTGAGCGAGGACGCGCCGAGCTGCGCACCGAAGCTGGTGCGCTGCCAGCTATAGTCGAACCCGCCGCGCCACTCGAACGGCAGATCGAACAGCAGGCCGGCGGTCACGCGATAGGTTTCGTTCCGGGATCGGTGCACGGAATCGGCGCCGACCAGCGGCACGGTCACCCGCACATTCTGCGCGAACGGATTGTTGGGGGCCGTGGTCGGGAGGACGAAGGTGGTCGAAAGTGGGCCGTTGACGAACGATCCTTCATTCTCGCTCCAGGCGAAGTCGACAAAGGATTCGAACGAGTCGCTGAAGCGGTGCCGGCCGGAGAGGTTCGCCGTGTATACCGTCGCACCCTGCAGGGCCGGCCTCAGGCCGCCGCCACCCGCCTGCGCCGTATTCGCCAAATCCAGGTTGTACTGGCCGGCATTGGCGATCAGGGCGGCGACACCATCGTTGAGCGCGCCACGGTAGCCCGCTGGCACGAAGGTGAAGGGCGAGGTTAAGGTCGTGCCGCCGAACGAAGGCTTGAGCCGCAAGTTCGTGCCGTCGACGGTGCGCAGGTTGGGCGTCGCGCCGAGCGGCGGATTGGCGGCGCTGAAGAAGAAGGCCGGGTTGTTGGCGAGTATCTCAGCGCGGCCTCGCTCGATCAGGCCAGTGTCGTTGAACAGAAGCGGCTCGCGGTCCTGGACCGAGGCGCTGAAGGTTATGCTCGTCCGCCGATTGTTGAAGCTGAGCCCGCCGGCCAGGTCGATCCGGCGATCGGGCGCGTCCCCGCGCAGGACATTGCCATAGCCGAGCTGGACCTCAATGCCGCTATAGTCGCGGCGTAGGATGATGTTGATGACGCCGCCGGTGGCGCCGCCGCCGTAAATGCCCGAGGCCGATGTCGGCAGCACCTCGATCCGCTCGATCGCGAGCAAGGGGATGCCGCCCAGATCGGGCTGTTCCTGGGATCCCCGATCGCCCCGGGATGCGAGCCGACGTCCGTCGACGAGGATCAGGGTCTGACGGCTGTCGAGACCACGCAGCGCGATGTTTGTCGAATTGCCGGCGGAGCTGCCGTCGCTCTGGCTTGCCGTCGCCGGGCGGGTCTGCATCGTCAGGGTGCGGCGGAGGAGGTCCTCGACGTCGGTTGCCCCGGAACGCTCGATCTCTTCCCGCCCGACCACGACATAAGGCTGGGAATCGTCCTCGCTGCGGCGGATATCGGCATTGAATGTCGGGCGGCTGCCGACGACCAGGATCTCCGGCGTGATCTCGCCGGCTTCGGCACCCGAATCATCGGCCGCGGCGCCTCCGGCCTCCCCTTCCCCCGGTGCGGCCGATCGACGCATGATGGCGATCGCGCCGGACGGGTCGCGCTCGATCCGGAAGCCGGTGCCGACAAGCAGGCGAGAGAGCGCATCGTCCGATGCCAGCGCGCCGCTGACGCCCGGCGAGCGGACGCCCCGGACGTCAGTCGGGCGGAAGATGAGCTGGATGCCGGACTGGGCGCCGAAGGCATCGAGCGCAGCCTTGAGATCGCCGGCCGGGACGTTGAACGTCCGCGTCTGCCCGACCGCGGCGCCGGCGACGGCGACACAGGCGACGGTGCCGGTCAGAAATGTGCGGAGCAGCCGGTGGTCGATCATCTCCCCTCCCCCTGTGCGAGGGCGATCGTCGCCGCCCCTTCTGTCTGGTTGGACAATCGGGGCGGGAAAAGCCCTTATCGGGCGAACCCGAAATCAGCGCGTGATGGTGAGGCGCGCGCCGTCGTCGCGCACGCTGAGTCCATAGGCGCGGTTGAGGAGGCGTGCGAAGGCGTCGACATTGGTGGCCTCGAACCGGCCGCTGATCGTCATTGCCGCGGCATCGGCGTCGGCGATGACGAGCCGCTTGCCGTTGTAGCGATTGAACTCGGCGGCGGCGTCGGCGAGCGAGTCCTGGTCGAACAGGATCATGCCCTGGCGCCAGCTCAGCGAAGCGGCGACCTCCTCGGGCGCGGCGGCGGTACGCAGGCTGTCCGGGCCGGCGGCGAGCGCGGTCTGGCCGCGGGTGAGAATCCGGAAGGTGGCCTCGTCATCGGCGCCGCCGAGCGGCTCGACGCGGACCCGACCCTCGACGACGTTGACCTGGACGCCGTCGCCGATCCGGCGGACCGAGAATTTGGTGCCGAGGACGGTGATCCGGCGATCGCCGGCCAGCACCTGGAACGGGCGGGCCGGATCGCGGGCGACGTCGAAATAGGCTTCGCCCCGGTCGAGCCAGACGATCCGGCGATGGCCGGAGATGTCGGCGCGCAACGCGGTGTCGGTATTGAGCTCGACCCGGCTGCCGTCGGCGAACGGGACCGTGGCGCGGCCGCCGATCCTGGTTGCGTGGACCTCACCGGCCTGGAACGGGCCCAACCCAGCGACGAACAGACCGACAAAACCGGCCAGCACGAGTGAGGCGGCGATGGCGAGGCCGAACCAGAGTCGCGGCACAGGCCGCGGCATCGGCTCGGCTGGCGCCGGAACGCGGAGCGCGGCGAGGCGATCGGCCGTGCGCCAGCTCTGCTCGAGCCGATAATAAGCGACCGCATTGCCCGCGGCGGCATCGAGCCATGCGTCGAGCTCGGCCTGGTCCTGGCCGGTCCACTCACCGCTGTCCTGCCGGACCAGCCAGCCGGCGGCGGCCTCCTCGATCGGATCGGCACGGGTCATGCCGCGCCTCCATTGGCGAGACGCACCGGCGGTTCCTCCGACGTGCCGATGCCGGTGCCGCCGAGGCAATCGGCGAGACCTCGCATGCCGCGGGTGAGATGGGCCTCGACCGTGCGCTGGCTGAGGCCGGTGCGCTCGGCGATCTCGCGGTGGGAAAGACCCTCGACTTTACGCAACAAAACAATCTCCTGACAGCGCGGCGGCAGCTGGCCGATCGCCGCGCGGACCCGGCGCAGCTCGTCGCGGGCGGCGGCGATCCGCTCGGGGGTGATCTCGTCGGGCCCGGCAGCGCTGTCCTCGATCTCGGCGACCAGCTCGAAGGAGACGATCTTCGC